>JASFLG010000160.1:0-8457 GCA_050118205.1 Pseudomonadales bacterium | reverse complement strand
TTCGAGATCGCTGATCAGGGTCGCCTTCGGTTTGTCCGGGTCGGGCCACTGCGAGCGGGGGCGCAGGATGATGAACGTATCGGCCATGTTCGGGGACATCGGGTCCGTCGCGATCTCGCCCGAACCGATGCGGGAAAAGACCCGCTCTACTTCCGGCAATCGGGCAACCACTGCCTCCAGGTCGAGCTGCATCCGCACCGCCTGCTCGAGTGACGTACCCGGAATGCGCAGTGCGTGCACCGTAATGTCACCCTCATCCAGAGTCGGGATGAACTCGGTGCCGAGGCGCGTCGCGCTCCAGGCCGTGACTGCGACGATCACCACCGCCCCCGCCAGCATGGCATGACGGTATCGCAGGACAAACGTCAGCACCGACGCGTAGGCCCGCTTGAGCGGATCCAGCAGACGGTCTGTCGACGTCTCGATGCCACCACGGAAGAGCAGCGCGACCGCCGCCGGGACGAACGTCACCGACAGAATCATGGCGCTCGCAAGCGCGAGCACCACGGTGATCGCCATGGGATGGAACATCTTTCCCTCGACGCCGCTCAGGCTGAAGATCGGAATGTAGACGGCAGTGATGATGAACACGCCGAACAGGGCCGGACGGATCACTTCCCGGGTCGCATCGAAGACCACCTCCAGCCGCTCGCGGAGGTTCAGAGTTCCGATCTCCATGGACAGGCGCCGCATGCAGTTTTCGACGATGATGACAGCGCCGTCGACGATCAGCCCGAAGTCCAGCGCACCCAGGCTCATCAGGTTCGCGCTGACGCCGGCCTCCACCATCCCGGTCACCGTCATGAGCATGGCCACCGGAATCACCGCGGTGGTCAGCAGCGCCGCACGCACGTTGCCCAGAAAGAGAAACAGGACGGCCATCACCAGCAGCGCCGCCTCGAGCAGATTCGTCCGGACGGTACGCAGCGTCGCGTCCACCAGAGACGTCCGGTCATAGACCGGATTGAGCTCGACCCCCGCCGGCAGGCTCGCCCGTATCTCCTCGAGACGCACCCCCACGGCCTGAGCCACCGATCGGCTGTTCTCGCCCATCAGCATGAAGACGGTGGACACTACGACCTCGCGGCCGTTCTGCGTCGCCGCACCGGCCCGAAGCTCGCGTCCCAGGCCGACGTCCGCCACGTCCTCGAGCGGCACCGGGATGCCGTCCGATTCGGCCACCGCGATCCGGCGCAGCGAATCCAGACGCTCCGCCAGGCCCGGCATCCGGATGAGCCACTGGGCACCGTTGTACTCGATGAACCCCGCACCCTGATTGCCGTTGTTGCGCGCCAGGGCGTCGGCTATGTCATCGAAGGTCAGGCCGCGAGCCAGGAGTCTGGCCGGGTCCGGTGCGACCAGGACTTCCTTTCTGTAGCCACCAATGGGGTTCACTTCCACGACCCCGGGCACGCGCAGCAGCTGGGGCTTGACGATCCAGTCGTGAATCGTTCGCAGATCCATGCTGGAGATCTCCGAGCCGTCGGGATTGCGGGCGCCGGGTGCAGCATCGATGGTGAACATGAAGATCTCGCCGAGCCCGGACGCTATCGGTCCCATGGCCGGCTCGAGCCCGGGCGGGAGCATCGACCGGGCCGTTCCCAGGCGCTCACCGACCTGCTGACGGGCGAAGTAGATGTCCGTGCCTTCCTCGAAGATGATGGTGATCTGCGCCAGGCCGTACCTGGAGAAGGACCGGGTTTCCACCAGTCGCGGGATGCCGGCCATGGCGTTCTCGAGGGGGAAGGTGACGCGCTGCTCCACCTCGAGCGGTGTGTAGCCGGGCGCGGGCACGTTCACCATGACCTGCACGTTGGTGATGTCGGGCACCGCGTCGATCGGAAGCCTGGTGAAGTTCCACAACCCCAGGGCGCCGGCGAGCAGCACCGCGAACAGAACGAGCCCGCGGTTTGCAATCGAGAAACGGAGAATGGCTTCGAGCATGTTCGTCTGTTACTCCTCGAGCCCGGCGGCGTTCTTCTCGAGGTCCGCCTTGATCAGGTAGCTGTTTCCTGCGACATAGGTCTCTCCGGCTTCGACACCATCCAGAATCTCCACATACCGGAGATCGCGACGTCCGGTCCGAACCGTCCGGGCCTCATAGACGTCTCCCTCACGCACGAACACGACCTGCGCCCCGGAAATGCTCTGCAGCGCCATGCCGTCGACGACCACGCCCGCGTCGTGCGTCGCCACGTGAATCCTGCCGTTCAGATGCTGGCCCGGCACGATGGCGCCGGAGGCGTTGGCGAGCACCACGAACGCGGTGACCGACTGATCCCGGGCCGTGGTAAGACCCATCCTCCCGATTCGAGCGTCGCCGAGCGTCTCTCCCGTCTCTGTCGAGACGTCGATGGTCAGGCCAGCCACAACTCGGGACCGGTCGCCCGGGAAGATGGCGAACGCGCCCCACATCGAGGTCGGATCCACGATGCTGAAGAGCACCCGGCCTCCCGTGTGTTCTCCCGGGTTGATGTTCCGGTCGAGGACTACGCCCGGGATGGGCGCGCGGATCGTGTAACGGGTCAGGCTCTCGTCGCTTTCCACGTCCGCAAGCGCCATGCCGGCAGCGACGCGATCTCCTTCCGAGACGTTCACACGGCGGACCAGGCCGGGAAACCTGGCGCGGATCTCGCTCACCGCCTCCGGATTTGACACGGCGCGCCCGTATACGGTGATCACCTCGTCGATGCGCCCCGGTGATGCGGTTGCGGTCACGACGTCGGCCATCGCGGCCATCTCGGGATCGATTCGTGTGCTGAGCGATCCGGCCACCGCCGAGGATTCCGGAGCGGGCCCGTCCGTCCTTCGCTCCGACGGACCGCAGCCACCCAGCAGGCACGCCAGGACGACTACGATCGTTATTGTCTGAATGCGATTCATGGTCGACCTCCCTCGGGTTCGGTGGTTGAGACGGTCATTCCGGTCAGTCTCTCGATACCCGTCCGGTTGACGTGCGCGTCGTAGGCCTCACGAAGCAGCGCCGCCTCCGCTTCCAGTTTCCGAATCTGTGCCTGGCGCAGGTCGGAGTACCCGTATCGGCCCTGCTCGTAGGCGCGGCGGGCATCCGCCAGCACGGTCCGGGTCCTGGGCAGCACGTCGTCGCGAATGGCCTCGAATCGATGAACGTTGTAGACGAGCTGCTCGTGGAGCCGGAATAGCGTGGCCTCGATGCGAACCCGGGTCGCCACACGGCGCTCTGTCGTCATGGCTGCCTGGGCCCTGGCCTCCATCCGCCTGCCCTGGTTTCTTTGACTCACCGCGAGCGGCAGGCTGATGGCGGCTACGAGGGCCGCATCATCGGACAGGCTGAAGTACCGGACGCCAGCCTGAACCTGCCAGCTCTGTTTCGACTCGGCGTCGGCCAGCGCGACTTCCGCATCCCGCAACCGCTGCTCGGTCAGGTACTGATTGATCCAGGGACTCTCTTCGAGCCTGGCGAGCAGCGCCTCGAAGGCGTCGACGGGCGGCAGCGCATAGAGGTCTCCGACCGCTCGGGTGAAGTCGGCCTCGAGGCTGCCCCATGTGGCGGCCAGCATCCGGCGGGACACCAGAAGCTCGTGCTGGACGTCTTCCTGCGCGAGTGCGAGCCACGCCCGATCGGCCTCCGCCCGAGCCAGATCGGCCGCCGGCGATCGCCCGGCCCGGACACGCGCCTGCACCGCCTTCACGGCCTCTTCGGCCAGCCGCACCGCCTCACCGGTCTGGCGCAGACGCTGCTGGTCGAGCAGCACCTTCAGGAAAGCCTCCGTGCTGGCCGCAGCGACCTCCAGACGCTGAATCTCACCTTCGACGTCGACGCTGGCCAGGCCAGCCTCAGCCGCTGCCACGCGCCGAGAGCGCTTGCCCCGCTCCAGCACCCAGGCGACGCTCAACGTGGTTTCCGCCAGGTCGACCCCTTCATAGGTGCCCGTGCCCAGCAAGTTTTCCATCTCCAGCGTCAGGGACGGATTGGGTCTGAGACCGGCCTGGGTGACCCGCCCCACCGCCGCCGCGTGCCGATGGCCGGCCAGCGCCAGCTCCGGATTGCCGGCCAGGGCGCGCGAGACGGCCTGGTCGAGGTTCAGCGGCTCTGCCGCATGACAGACTACCGGCATTGCCGCCAGCAGGATCAGGGTGGCGCAGGCCACCCCATGAGCGATTGGCGCCCGCATGGATGGATCTCCTGGGGATGGATCTGACCGGTTGGACCGGCCGGGGTTTTCAGGATCGGATCAGCGGAACGCGGGAGGAGCGCGCAGCGGCGGCCGCCAGTGCCCGGCCGTGGCCGGCAGCGATCGCTTGCGGAGGTCGGGCCTGATCCACCAGCTGAGGAGCGCCGGGACCAGGGCCAGGAGCGTCATGCCGAACAGCGGGACTCCGAGCTTGGCCCAGACCGCGACCAGATGAACGAGCGAGACGTCCACATCCGAGGAGTGATCCTCACCATCGGGGTCGGCACCGTGGATGTGTTCGGCGTGCAGTCCCGGCGCGTCCTGGTTCGTGCCGGCATGCAGATGCAGACCGACCATCTGCAGCAGCAGAAGAGCCGAGCAGCAGAGCACGAGGAGCAATACGGTGAAGCGACGCATGGGCGCACTATAGCCATCGGGCACCCAGCCGTCGCTAGGGGATCTCCGCAAGCCTCCGATACCGATGCGGGGCGGGGTTGCTATCCGAGCGGCGAGAACATCAGCATGGGCTGGCTCCCCGTCGGCCGCAGGTGCAGCTCCAGGCCTTCCGGCGAGCGCTCCGCATCCACCATCTGCAACCCTTCCATGGCGAAGTGCAGCCCGGAAAGCCACCAGCCGTTGTCGATCATGCGCGTCTCACCCGGACCCAGGTTGTGCACGCTCACAATCGTGCTGCCCGGGTCTTCGAGATGGACGAAGCGTTTGCGGCACACGGCTTTCTGCAGACGGGCGGTCCGGCAGCGCAGCAGCGCGGTGGCGCCGCCGGGGGTACGCCAGCGTGCACCTACCACGGGCAACCGGTTCCGCTGGGGCTCTCCGGAAGATCGGGCCTCGATGTGCAGGTCACTCTCGCGCCAGCCGCTGATCACGCCCCGCTTGACCGCGTGGCTGAATCCATCTTCATCCATGACCCCAGGTCCGGCTTCCGCGTGCGCAGAGAGCTTCAGACGCGCGAGAGCCGGAAACGCATACAGACAGGAGTGAAGCGGATCGGCAAGCTGCTTCGGCAGCATGGGCTCCCCGCACAGCGCATGCCAGGTGAGCCAGGCGCCGAGCCACGGAAAGTTGCCGCGGGAGGAGTCGCCGCTGACGGTCACCGCCCCGAATATCTCGGGCAGATTCGGATGCGCAAAGCGGACGATTTCCCCAACCAGCGAATCCAGCAGCCCCTCCACGCTGTCATGCAGCCGGCTGTTCCGCCGCCAGAGCGACAGGGCCCAGAGCTCGCGCGCGAACGCGCGAGGATCGCCGAACCTTGCCTCGGAAAGCTCGCTCCGGGGCGCAAGAGCCACGTCGGTCGCGAGCCGCTCGCCCCGCCAGCGGTCACCGAATTCGAGCTCGAGCCAGGCGGCGATCATGGTCGCCGAGGTGCTTTCCGGTCGATGCTGATCCCCGTCGAGGATGCACAGCTTGACCGCTTCACGTACGCGCGCGCTGCGCTTCTCACCGAGCAGCGCCGCATGGTCGCTCACCAGCAGTCCGAGCAGCGATCCGATGATCTCCCGGGAGTCGGGATCCACGATCCGCGGTCGACGGGTCTCCCGGGTATAGAGCATGGGAAAAGCACCCCTGGCGGAATCGCGCCTGGCCGTGTTCTGCAACGGCAGCAGGGTGTCGATGAGCAGTCGGGCGAGGCCGAGCTCGGTCTTGCGCGCCTTGCCGGCCGCCACCCGCGCCAGCAGCAGCGCCGCGAAGGCGAGCGACTCGGCAACGACGTGAAACCGGGGGTCCTCGGTGGAGCGCAGGAGGCACGCGCGGTCGTCATACCGGGTGAGGGTATGGCGGATCGCCTGATCGACCAGAACCTCCTGATGCGACTCCATCATTCACCTGCCTCGCGGGCCCGCAGCCCGACGGGGCGCGAGAATCACGCCGGCGGCTTGTTCAGTGCTTCGGGCTCTTCGAGATATCCATGTCCACGGTGCCGCTGAAGCGGGCTCCGTCGGCGATGCTGATACGAGCCGTGTACACGTTGCCGCGCACGTCAGCGGAGTCGGTGATCACCACGGACTCGGCACCGACGATATTGCCCTCCACGGTGCCCTCGATGATCAGGTTCTTGGCATCGATATCGGCATTGACCACACCGGAGACGCCGATGATGAGGCGGTCGGCCGTGTGCTTGACGGTGCCTTCCAGGCGGCCTTCGACCAGCATGTCTTCTGCGGCTTCGATCTGGCCCTTGACGAACAGCGTCTTGCCGATCACGGAAAGCGTCTCGCGGCTCCCGACGGCAGGGGTCGTGGTTCGGGTTGTTTCTGTTTTCGTTTCCATTTTCGCGTCATCCTCTCGCGTGGCGACTCCATTCTCGATGCCCGGTGCGGGCTCGGCCGGCAAGGGTGCGGCCGGCACGGGTGCGTCCGGCTCTCTGTCGAACAGCTTCATGTCCTCGTGGTCCTCGGCCCGATCTTCAGACGCTGGTGGCGTCTTTACCGGAGGCGGCGTCTTCGGAGCTTCCTTTCTCTTCAGCCTGCGCAGCATTGCTTTCTCCCTCGTCGGCAGTCGATTTCACGGATTGGCTCTTTTTGCCGGCAGGCTCCTCGGGCGCACGACCCTCGGTGCCGGTCTGTTCCCGGAAACGGCGTTCGATCGCGCTCACGTCCGGGTCCATATCGATCGCTCCCTTGAAGGATGCACCTTCGAGGACGCCCACCCGCGGCGCGAAAACGTTGCCGTTGACCCGGCCGGTCTGAGCTATCTCGACCCGCTTCGTGCCGTACACGTTGCCGTCAACCGTGCCTTCGATCAGCACTTCCTGAGCTTTCACCTCTGCTGCCACAACGCCGTCCGCATGGACCGTGACGATGCGGCTGTGATCGATGAAACCCTCGACACGACCCATCACCAGCAGGTCTTCCTCGGCGGTTACCTCGCCTTTGATGACCACGGTGGGGCCGATCATGGAGCGACCTTCGGTACGCTCACGACCGGTGTCCATGCCCGGCTTCCAGCCGGTTCGGGAGGTCTCCGAATGAAAATCGGATGCTTCGCTCATTGGTAAAATCCTTGTGACCCGAGATGGATAGGACTATAGAAGAGCGCCCGTATCGTTCCGACGACGGGTTCACATAATGAATACAAAGTCGCGCGGGAGGGGAAAATAATCCCCGTTCGATCGATCAGCCCGACGACCGGCGGCTGCGCACCACCAGCAGGGCGACGCCGATGATGACCAGCGCCAGCACCGCGCCGACGTAGCCCCTGTAGCGCTCCCACTGCACGGCCAGCACGTTGGCACGCATGACCGCGAGGGGATCGAAATCCGCGGGTAGCGCCACCACGCCCATGGATTCCGCATAGGCGGCGTAGTCGGCGAGCATCGACGCAAAGGTGTCCGGCAGCACGGTGGAGACATCCCGCGTCTCGCCCGGGTCCTCGCGCAGGTAGTAGAGATGCCATTCGCCATCGCCGTGCGGGAGCGTGTCACGCACCAGCTTGTAGCCTCCTTTGAACAGGGCGGCATTGCCGGATACCTCCATGCCCACGGGCTCGTCGTCGCCGTAGACCGAGACCGTGGAGCTGTCCAGCACGCCGCGCACGCTCCGCCCGCTGAGATCGGTCCGCTCCGCCGGATCGGCCTCGGCGTAATCGAGAATGGTCGGCGCGATGTCGGTGACGAACGCCTCTGCGGGCACGAAGCCCAGCGCTGCGACCCCGGGTCCGGAGATGATGAGCGGCACACGCAGCCCGCCCTCGCTCGCATAGAACTTGAACAGCTTGAGCGGCGACGCGGCGGCGCTCGCCCACTCCGGGCCGATGAAGGCGAGACTGCCACGCTCGCCGAGCCCGTCCAGATCATGGTGGTACCCGTGCAGCCACATCCACAATCCCATCCCCGGGCTCGAGATGGGGTCGTTGAACTCGGGACCGTTGTCCGACGTGATGACGAACAGGGTGTTGGCGAGCGCACCCGTTTCAGCGAGATGGTCCACGAAGCGCCCGAGGTGGTGGTCCATGGCTTCGAGCATGCCGGCGTTCACCGCCATGCTGCGCGCGTACAGCCTCTGCTCACTGGCGTCGAGGTCTTCCCAGGCTCGGAGGGACGGGTGCATGGGACCCAGCGGCGCCGCCTCCGGAATGAGCCCGAGGGCCCTGGCCCGCTCCCACCGCTGCCGGCGCAGCGCGGTCCACCCCTCATCGTAAACGCCGTCGTAGTGATCGGTGAACTCGCGCGGTGCCTGGATCGGTATATGTATGGCCTGAAAGGCGATGTAGGCGAAGAACGGCCGCGGATCATCCGCATCCGCGTCCAGGTAGTCGATCATCCGATCGACGAGAAACTCGG
>JASFLG010000159.1:0-8526 GCA_050118205.1 Pseudomonadales bacterium | reverse complement strand
TACAATTGCCAGCCCTATGGTAGCGTTCGTGAACCTCAGGGAAGAGATCACATGGGTCCTACTCGTTCGCTCATTCATGCACCGTTCGGAGGCCCGGTTTCTCACCAGGCCCGGCGCTAGGGAGCAGACGTGGCAGCACACGAAGAAGCGCCGCCGCTCGGGACGGGCACGAAACTTTCCTACGGCATTGGCCAGGTGGCAGAAGGCCTGAAGAACACGGCCATGGCCACGTTCGTGCTGTTCTACTACAACCAGGTGCTGGGCCTGTCCGGAACCCTGGCAGGGCTGGCCCTGGGGATCGCGCTGGTGTTCGACGCGCTGACAGATCCCATTGCGGGCTCGGTATCGGACAACTTCAACTCGAAGTACGGCAGGCGGCATCCGTTCCTCTACGCGGCGGCGTTGCCGCTGGCCGTGTCGTTCTTCCTGATGTTCTTTCCGCCATCGGAGGTTCTGGGCCAGTGGGGCCTGTTCGCCTGGCTGACCGTCACGGTGGTTCTGACGCGGGCGGCGATGACGTTGTTCCACGTTCCGCACATCGCGCTGGGGGCGGAGCTGTCGGACGATTACGAGGAGCGCACGGTGGTGGTGAGCTACCGCTATTTCTTCGGCACGTTCGGGGGGCTCCTGGTTTACCTGCTGGGGTTCGGCTGGTTCTTCACGGACGGCCGCGGTGGTCAGGTGAATGTGGCGAACTACGGGCCGTTCGCGCTGACGCTGGCGGTGTTGATGGCGGTGACGGTGCTTTGGACCGGCTGGGGGACGCGATCGCGCATACCGTACCTGGCCACGCCCGAGGACGGGCCGGAGCTGACCATGGCACAGTCGCTGGTGCGGGTGTTCCGGGACCTGTGGCGTGCGCTGCAGAACAAGACGTTCCGCTGGCTGTTCGCCGGGGTGCTCATCATTTTCGTGATGGTGGGTGTGGACAGCGCGCTGAACCTGTACATGTTCAGTTACTTCTGGGAGTTCTCTTCTGGAGAGACGATGTTGCTGTTCCTGGCATTGCCGCTGGGGGCACTCCTGGGCGCGCCGCTGACCGGGCGTCTTCACCGCTTCATGAGCAAACACGTGACGGTGCTGTTCGGCACCTCGTGGTTCGCGGTCTTCGAGCTCACCCCGGTGGTGCTGCGACTGCTGGGGTGGTTTCCGGAAAACGGCACGGCGGAGCTTTTCTGGATTCTGCTCGTCGCACGTTTTTTCATGGGCCTGGGCGCGATCCAGTCGAACGTGAGCTTCAACTCGATGATGGCGGACATCACCGATCAGCACGAGCTGGAAACAGGCCGACGTCAGGAGGGGATCTTCTTCGGGGCCATCTCATTCTCGGCGAAGGGCACCTCGGGGCTGGGCAATCTCGTTGCCGGGGTCGGCCTGGACGTGATCGCCTGGCCGCGTGGCGCGGACGTGAGGAGCGCCGCTGACGTGGCGCCGGAGACCATTGTCCACCTGGGGATACTGTATGGGCCGATGGTGGGCGTGTTCGCCATCGTGGCGTTGTGGTGCCTGTCCCACTACGACCTTACCCGGGAACGCCATGCCGAGATCCGGACCGAGCTGGTCGAGCGCAAGAGGCTGAAACGCGAGAGCACGGAAGGTACGCGTTCGTGAGAAGGCTGGCGAGCTCGGTGAGGTATCGATAGTCTTCAGGCTTACACCTCGTCCATAGGTGCGACAGCTTTCATGTACGACTTTCTGGAGCAGGGCACTCGGCTTCTCAGGCTGGCCGGTGCAACGGGTGAGATCGACGACGATGTGCTGGAGATGCTCAGCGCGCCGTCCCGGGTGGTGACGTTCCGCATTGCAGTGAAGATGGACAACGGCCGCATTCGCTTCTTCGATGCCTGCCGGGTTCGCTACAACGACGCTCTGGGACCTTCGCGGGACGGAACACGCGTCTCGCCCGACTTCGAGGTGGCGGAGGCCAAAGCGCTGGCGCTGCTGATGACAATCAAGCACGCGGCCGGTCACATTCCGGCGGGGGGTGGGAAGGGTGGTATTGCTGCCGACCCCGGCGAGCTGAGCGCGCGTGAGTTCGAGGCGCTCATCCGGGCCTACATGCGGGAGCTGCGCCCGAGCGGCGCAGCTTACGACGTGCCGGGGGCCGATATGGGTACTGATCTTCAGACCATGGCATGGATGCTGGATGAGTACGAATCGATTCATGGATACCACCAGCCTTCGGCGGTCAACGACAAACCGCCCATACTCGGCGGATCACTTGGTGGTTTTGAAGCGACCGGAGCTGGGGTTGTCGATTCGATCAAAAGTATCTCAGAGCAGATGGATCTGGAAATCGATGGGGCAACCTTTGCCATTCAGGGCTTCGGGCAGGTCGGGTCCGTCGCCGCAGCCCAACTGAATTCGGCTGGCGCGCGCCTGGTTGCCATCAGCGACCGGCATGGTGGGGTGTATCGCGAACAGGGAATCGACCTTGCGGCATTGGTGGCGCACGGGACAGACGGAGGGAAGGTGTCCAACTTCCCCGGCGGCGACAGGATTACCAACGCCGAGCTTCTGGAGTGCAACTGCGACGCGCTGATACCGGCAGCTGTGCAGGGCGTCATCACCGATGAGAACGCAGACAGGATAAAGGCGAGACTGCTGATCGAGGCTGCCAACGGGCCTACGACCCTCGAGGCGGATTCCATACTGATGGAAAAAGGTGTGACGATCATTCCCGACATTCTGGCAAATGCCGGAAGCGTGCATGTGTGCCAGATGGAACGCAGTCAGGGCCTGTATGACAACTACTGGGATGCAGAAACCATTGACAGCCTTAGGCGACAGCGGCTCATCGCCAGCTTACACGAGGCCAGGAGCACTGCCGTGCGCTACAAGGTGGAGTCCATGCGGCTCGGCGCCTGGATCAACGCGCTCAAACGCATCGAGAACGCCGCCAAGATGCGAGGGTGGTGCTAGCCGTATCCTTTCAGCGCGGGATGGCCAGATCTGCCGCGCGGGCCGGTGAGCACTTGAGCTGCGGATTCTCCCGTGCAATCAACTCCATTGCGACGGCTGCGCTGCGCACCCTGGTACGGACCATTTCGTCGTGGTAGTCCGGCGGGTTCCAGGGCGCGTAGATCTCTTCTTCCGATGGGCCCGGTTCGATCTTGAAGTAGACAGGTGACGCGACGCGAGCAATCTCTGCCGCTTCGTAGAAACGCACGAAACCGCCCATGGAGGCGACAAGACAGAGATACACGTCCATGGGGATGCTGATGGCGCGACGAATGGCAGCCAGCATTGGCAGAGTCAGGTCCGCCAGGGGGTTCAAAGTATCGGCGCCCAGCTGCTCCGCGACCTGCGCGCCTGCAGGGTTGGCCTGACCGGCGAAGACCGACAGCTTGAACACCACATCCTCGGCGATCACGTGCCGACGGCGAAGCTGATCCACCAGCCAGAGCACTCCCTCGTCGGCCACCAGAAATCCTCTGAAGCCGGCCTCCATGCAGCGCTCTACGTCTTTCAGCCAGTGCCGCACCATGTCCATACCGCGCAGGCGCATTCCCGAAACCAGGCCCTCGGAGGTCGCGAGCTGCCGGCCACTGTCCCAGGCCCTTCTGGGGCCGGGCGTCATCACGACTTCGATCTCCTGCTCCCGGGCCAGATCTGCAAAGTCCTTGAGTTCGGCCTGCGTGAGGTAGGTGGCGCCGCCCACCGTCGCAATGATGCGATGCACGGGGACCCCGTGGCGCTCCGTCTCCCGGATCAGCGTCTCGAGGGCAGAGACACGCTCGATCCCGGAGATCTCGATTCGGTAGTGCCCGCCATCCGGAAACGTCAGCAGGGACGAGCTGAGCGGATACTCATCCCGCGGAGGAAGACCCAGCGCTTCCAGCGTCTCTTCCAGATCCTGCAATGTTGCTGCTCCCAGCGGTTGGTGTATACGATGGTTTTGATCATACCGTGGCACGATTCTCACAGAAAACGGGCACATGCCGACCAGCAGCGCTGAACTGATCCGGGATCCAGTCGCCTTCTATCCAGAAGCCACCGTCGCATGTTTCGATCCCACCCGCGGTGAGCTGCCCCGTCGCAGTCTGGACGAACCGCGCACCATGACTTTTCTCGAGCGACTGGCGTCTGCCGGCGCGCCCGCCGTCCTCATTGCTTCCTCGACCGGACAAGGCCACCTTCGCACCGCGGATGAGTTGATGACATGGTTCCGGTGTGCTTCGGAGGCGAATGTCGCCGACATGATGCTGATGGCATTGCTGCGTCCGGAAGACGGTCCCGAGACCAACGTTCGCTTGCTGGACGTTCTGGTCGACAGGGGGTACACCGTCGTGTTCCTGCGTCCTGGAACCGACCTTTCAGCGGACGCTGATGACGCCACCGTGGTAGAACAACTCCGGCCACTGGTTGCAGCAGCCGCCGATCGCGGGCTGGCAATTGGTCTCTACTCGATTCCCGATGTCAGCGGGCTGCCCTTGAGGCCCGGAGCAGCCGCCCGGCTCGTCGGCGCTGCAGGCGGAGATCACATCGTTGCCATCAAGGTCACCGAGCCCGGTTACGAAGCCAGCACGGCGCGTTTCCTGGACCGGGTGGAGTTGCGCCATCTGAAGATCGTTCAGGGTTGGGATCCGCATCTGCTGCGCGCTCTCCGTGACGGACCGGCGTTCGACCGCTTCGGCCGCCAGCGCTCAGGCATCACGTCGGGACTGATGTCTCTGGGTATCTACCAGTACCTGCACATTCTCGATGCCGTGCAGGCCAATGACTGGAATGAGGCGGCGCTGGCGCAGTCGGCGGTGACGACCATCTTCGAATCAATGCAGGACGATCCGGACCGGTTCGCCGATCTGCAGCGGGCGAAATACGTCATGGGCCTGGGGCACCCCCTGATCGGCCACGTATCGGAGGAACAGGCGCAGCGGTTGCTCAGCAGCCTCGAAGCGCTGGAACGGGCGGATGATCGTGGCCGCCTGGCCCGGAGCCTCGACCTGATGGGGGATGGTCCCTACCACGACCGGTTAACCAGGATCCGACATCGATCTCTCTAGCGAGCCTCGGCAATCAGGCATCGGTAGAGGATTCGCAGAGCGTCGTCGGCGACGGCCTGACTGACCCCGATGTGGAAGCAGAACTGCGAGGGGCTCTGATCGATCATCTCGATGGGGATGTGGTGCTCGCCGAGGGCGTTGATGGCGTCCACGATGGGGTAGGAGTTGCGCTTCAGGCCGAGGCCTACCGGCGTGAGGATCGCGAGGTTGTAGACGACGTCCAGCGCATCCGGCTGCAGCTGCTTCTCGATGGCGCGGCGCAGGTCGTTGATGGTGCCCTTCAGATCGTCCTGATCGACCAGAACGGCGATGTCGTCCTTGTCCAGGGGTATGTGGTAGGTGTTGATCCCGAGATCGCGGATGAGCGACAGGAGCTCGGCCGTGAAGCCGAGATCCTCACTGAGCGCATCCTTCTGCAGATAGACATAGGCGATGTTGTCGAGACGGGCAATTCCGACCACGCCTTCTTCCGGGACGCGCTCGTTCAGGATCAGCGTGCCCGGATCGCTCGGGCGGTTGGTGTTGCGGATGTGGATAGGAATCTTGCGCTGGCGGCACTTGAGCATGGCGTCCAGGTGGAAGACGTTGACCCCTTTCGAGGACAGCAGCCGGATCTCCTTGAAGGTGAGCCGGGGAATCGCGCGCGCTTCGGAAATCACCCCCGGGTCCGTTTCGAGAACGCCGCTCACGTCCGTCCAGTTCTCGTAGGTTGCTGCGTCGACGGCGTAAGCGACCTCACCGCCGGTAAGATCCGAGCCGCCGCGCGAGAACACGGCGATGTCGCCTTCCCCGTTGATGCCGTAGAACCCGGGGATCACGGTCACGGCCGACGGGTCTTCCAGCGCGGCGATCTTCCCGTACGCTTCCTCCAGTACCTTGGCGTTCAGCAGCTGACCGCCGACCAGGAGCCCGAACTCTTCCGGGAGCCGGGCCCGCGCGGGGATGCCCTGCTTGTCGAAGTACGCCGCCACGATCCTGGCGTTGTAGTGCTCGCCCCGCGAGGCGAGGAAGGCGATGCGCCTGTCGCCCTCCAACTCGGCGTCGAGGTCGCGTTCGAGCGAGCCGAGCACCGCGTCGTCGACGTCCAGATCGCGAACGATGGTCGAGAACTTCTCAGTAACCGCCTTGCGGCTTTCGGCGGCGCTGATGGTCAGGCGTTGCTCCCGGAAGTGCGCTCCCTCCGTTGCGATGTTGAGCAGGTGATCGGTGAGCTTCTGCTCGCGGCGCTCGGAGCGCCCCGGGGCCGAGACCACCACGAAGCGGCGGCGCGGGTTGTCGGCGACGATGCGGCGGACCTTCTCGATCTGGCTGGCATCCGCCACGGAGCTGCCGCCGAACTTTGCCACGATCGTGTCACCCATGGGCTTGCTGACCGCCTCGCGGGTTACGGCTGCTCGCCGGTGATCGTTCTCTGTCGCTGCTCCAGTACCGCGGAGAGCGCCTGCTCGACGATCGCGAAGCCCTCGCGCAGCAGCTCCTCCTCGATGGTGAGCGGCGGCAGGAACTTCAGAACCTGATCGTCACATCCAGCGGTCTCGATCACGAGCCCCCGCTCGAATGCTTCCTGCGAGGCCTGGCTCGCCACACCGGGCTGAAGGTCCAGCCCCCAGACCATCCCGAGCCCCCGCACCTTTGCCTCGAGCTCAGGGTGCGCCGCCGCGATGCGTTGCAGCTCGGACTCCATGATCGCACCCTTGTGCTGCACCGCGTGCGCCAGGTCTTCGTTGTCCCAGTAGGCGAGCGCCTCGGTGGCGGCCACGAAGCCGAGATTGTTGCCGCGAAAGGTTCCCGTGTGCTCGCCGGGTTGCCACTGGTCCAGCTCCGGGCGCATCAGCAGCATGGCCAGCGGCAGCCCTCCACCGATGGTCTTGGAGATGGTCACCATATCGGGGTGAATGCCGGCACGCTCGAAGCTGAAGAAGGTTCCCGTGCGCCCGTTGCCCACCTGGATGTCGTCGATGATCAGCAGGATGTCGAACTCCTGGCACAAGGTCGCGAGCCCCTGCAGCCACTCGACGCTCGCGACGTTGATTCCACCCTCGCCCTGCACCGTCTCGAGAATGACCGCAGCCGGCAGATCGACGCCGCTGCCACCGTCCTCCAGGAAGCGGCGCATGTAGGCAAGGGTGTCGACGTCGGGACCGAGGAAGCCGTCGTAGGGCATGAAGGCGACGTTGTTGCGGGCGCCGTAGAACTCGTCACGGTAGAAGTCGTTGCCGGTGACTGCCAGCGCGCCGAGCGTCAGCCCGTGATAGCCGTTGGTGAAGCTGATGATGTTCGAGCGCCGCTTCACCATGCGCGCCAGTTTGAGCGCGGTTTCCACGGCGTTGGTGCCGGTCGGGCCGGTGAACTGGACCTTGTAGCTCAGGTTGCGCGGCGTGAAGATCGTATCCCGCAGCTTCTGCAGAAAGGCGCGTTTGGCCACCGTCGCCTTGTCGAGGCCGTGCACGATTCCCTTGTGCTGGAGGTACTCGATCAGCGCCCGGGAGATAGCCGGGTTGTTGTGTCCGTAGTTGAGGGTGCCGGCGCCGGCAAAGAAGTCGAGGTAGCGCTTGCCCTGCTCGTCAAACAGCAGGGCGCCTTCAGCGGTATCGAAAATTGCCGGGAACGAGCGCACATAGCCACGCACCTCGGACTCCATTTCTTCGAAGATTCTCATGGTTCTGCTCGTCTAATCGTTTCGTTGTCGTGTCGTTCGGTCGTCGGCGACGCAGACGGGGCGGTACTGCCTCGTCAGGCTGCGCTCACGTCGAATGGACCGATATGCAGGCGGCGCTCCGGCTCGTGACCGGCGTCGGGAAAGAGGTCGGAGGTGAACCCGGCTGATTCGGTCATGTCCGCCTTCAGCCGGCGCGCGAGCGAGCCGAACATGGCCCGGGACGCTTCGTTGGACGGCGTTACGGTGGTTTCCAGGAAGCGAACGCCGCGGCAGCCTTCGGTGCGCAGGAGCTCGTCCAGGAGCCGGCTGGCAAGCCCCTCGCCGCGTGCCGCCGGCGACACGCCAACCTGCCAGACGAACAGCGTCTCGGGCTCCTTCGGCGGGCGGTAGCCGGTGATGAAACCGTACAGCCGGCCATCGCGCTCCGCGACCACGCAGGTGTCGCCGAAGTCGCGGCACACCATGATGTAGGCGTAGCTGGAGTTGTGGTCGAGGACCCCGACCTCGTCCACTAGCTTCCAGATCGCGGCGCCATCCGTTTCCAGCGGATTGCGGATGAGGAAAGCGGAGCTGCTGGAACGATCGTCTTCCATGGTTTCTCCCGAGCGGCTGGGCGCCGGGCGCAGAGCACGTGATTGCCCGGGCCCCGAGGCGCCCGCTCAGTATTGCAGCATCGTTCGCGGGGTGCCACCGCTGGCCAGATCGAGCCCGTTCCGAGGCGAGTGGCGTGGCTGCGTCGGCTAGCGCCGTCGCTTCAGGAGGATTCTGAATGCGGCTGCCAGCAGTGCAATCAGCGCCAGCATTGGTACGAAGTCGCCGATGTGGCGATAGATCGTGTCTATCTGCTTTGCGGGTACCCGC
>JASFLG010000158.1:0-8530 GCA_050118205.1 Pseudomonadales bacterium | reverse complement strand
TCTCACCCGGCGAGATCGCCGGAATCAAGAGCGCCACGGTGCACTTTTCCGGTGATCACGCTTTCGGCTGGCTGCGCACGGAGACCGGCGTGCACCGGCTTGTTCGCAAGTCACCCTTCGACTCGGGAAACCGCAGGCACACCTCGTTCGCTTCGGTGTTCGTCTCACCGGAGATCGACGAGGACATCGAGATCGACATCAATCCCGCCGACGTGCGGATCGACACATACCGGGCCAGCGGTGCCGGCGGACAGCACGTCAACCGCACGGACTCCGCCGTCCGGCTCACGCACCTGCCGACCAACACCGTCGTGCAGTGTCAGAGCGAGCGCTCCCAGCATCAGAACAAGGACAAAGCGTTCAAACAGCTCCGCGCCAAGCTCTACGAGCTCGAGATGCTGAAGCGCAAGGCCGAGCAGCAGGCCATCGAGGACAACAAGGCGGACATCGGCTGGGGCAGCCAGATCCGCAGCTACGTGCTCGATCAGTCGCGGGTCAAGGATCTCCGGACCCAGATCGAACGGAGCGATCCGAACAACGTCCTCGACGGCGACATAGATGACCTCATCGAGGCCAGCCTGAAAGCCGGCCTGTAGACCCCGGAAGTGATTCATGAGCGACGAAAACGACATCATTGCCAACCGCCGTGAGAAAGCGACCCGTTGGCTCGGCGCGACGGGCCGCTACCCGAACCGTTTTCGCCGCAGCGCGGAAGCGGCTGCCCTGCACGCGCTGGCCGAGAGCAAGGACAAGGAAGCACTGGAGGCGGAGCACATCGAGGCCAGCGTGTGCGGCAGGGTCATGCTGCGTCGGGTGATGGGCAAGGCGAGCTTCATCACCCTGCAGGATGTCTCCGGACAGATTCAGTGCTACATCCGCAGGGACGACGTGGGGGAGAGTGCCTACGAAGCTTTCACCGACCTGTGGGACCTGGGCGACATCGTCGCGGTGAAAGGCACGCTCATGCGCACCAACAAGGGCGAGCTGACCGTGCACGCGCAGGAGATCGAGCTGCTGAACAAGACCCTGCGACCCCTGCCGGAGAAATATCACGGCCTGGTCGACCAGGAAACGAAGTACCGTCAGCGGTATCTGGATCTCATCATGAGCGAGGAGTCGCGCCGGGCGTTTCGGGTGCGCTCGCAGATCATCGCGGCCATCCGCGAGTTCTTCCTCGCCCGCGATTTCATGGAGGTGGAGACCCCCATGATGCATGTCATTCCCGGTGGCGCCACGGCTCGGCCGTTCATCACGCACCATAATGCGCTCGATCTCGAGCTCTATCTGCGCGTGGCACCGGAGCTGTTTCTCAAGCGTCTGGTGGTCGGCGGTTTCGAGCGCGTCTTCGAGATCAATCGGAACTTCCGCAACGAGGGGCTCTCCACCCGGCACAATCCCGAGTTCACCATGCTCGAGTTCTACTGGGCATATCACGACGTGGAGGACCTGATCGCCCTGACGCAGGATCTTCTGCGCCATCTGGCCGAGCGTGTGGCGGGCAGCGGCCCGGTGGAATACCAGGGTGTGCGTCTCGACTTCGGCGCGCCTGCGGCCCGGATGACCATGGCCGAAGCCGTGGTCCTTCACGCGGGTGTGAGCGAGGCGGAGGTTCAGGACGAGGACAAGCTGCGCGCGGTGCTGGAAAGCCGGAACATGGCGCTGGAAGATGGCTGGGGCTGGGGCAGGCTGCTCAACGAGGCGTTCGAGACCTGGGTGGAGGAAAAGCTCGTGCAACCCACGTTCATCACCCACTACCCCACGGAGATATCTCCGCTGTCACGGCGAAACGACGACGATCCCCGGGTCACGGATCGCTTCGAGCTGTTCGTAGCCGGCCGCGAGGTAGCCAACGGTTTCTCCGAGCTCAACGACCCCGCGGATCAGGCGGAGCGTTTTCGCGCGCAGGTCGAGGCCCGCGCTCAGGGCGACACGGAAGCCATGGGTTTCGATGCGGATTACATCCGGGCGCTCGAGTACGGCCTGCCTCCCACCGCGGGCGAAGGGGTCGGCATCGACCGTCTGGTGATGTTCTTCACCGATTCGGCATCCATCCGGGACGTGCTCCTGTTTCCGCTCATGCGTCCGGAGTCGGGCGGCGCCGGGGCTGTCGACGATGGCTGAGGATCGGCTGAAGCTCGAGGCCTCCTGGAAGGCAGTGCTCAAGCCGGAGTTCGAACAACCATACATGCAGGCGCTGCGTGACTTCCTCGCGAAGGAGAAGCGGTCGGGGAAGGCGATCTTCCCGCCGGGCCCGGAAATGTTCGCCGCGCTCGACACGACGCCGCTCGATCGGGTGAAGGTCGTGATCATCGGCCAGGATCCCTATCACGGCCCGAACCAGGCCCATGGGCTGTGCTTCTCGGTCAGGAGCGGGGTGGATCTGCCGCCGTCGCTGGTGAACATCTTCCAGGAGATTCAGGCGGAGTATCCCGACGAGTCGCGGCGATTCGACGGGCGGCACGGCTGTCTCGAGCCCTGGGCGCGTCAGGGTGTGCTGCTTCTGAACGCCGTGCTCAGCGTGGAGCGCGGACGGGCCGGCTCGCACCAGGGGCGCGGCTGGGAGACCTTCACCGATGCCGTGGTGAGCGTGCTGAACGAGCAGCGCGAGCATCTGGTGTTCATGTTGTGGGGTAGCTACGCGCAGAAGAAAGGCGCCCACGTGGACCGTCGGCGGCACTGCGTGCTCACCGCCCCCCACCCCTCGCCGCTGTCCGCGCACCGCGGGTTCTTCGGCTGCAATCACTTCCGTGACGCCAACGCGTATCTGGAAAAGCACGGTGTTACCGCCATAGACTGGTTCGACGTGGGCTGAAAGGACCGCGGGAGGTACCGCGCCCCCACGGGCAAACCTTCACTGACTCGGGAATCTGCAATGGTCGCATCCAAATCGGAAAAGCTGAAAGTTCGCAATGAGGGGCATACGGTGGTGGTCACCATAGACAATCCGCCCGCCAACACCTGGGACGGCGAGAATCTGAGCGCTCTGCAATCGCTGGTCGCCGAGTGCAATGCGGACAAGGACGTGTACGCGCTGGTCATAACCGGCGAGGGCGGCAAGTTCTTCTCCGCAGGCGCGGATCTGAAGCTCTTTGCATCGGGAGACAAGTCCGTTGCGGCAGACATGGCCGCCGCGTTCGGCGGAGCGTTCGAAGCGCTCTCCGCGTTTCGCGGTGTGAGCATCGCTGCGATCAACGGTTTTGCCATGGGTGGCGGGCTGGAGTGTGCGCTGGCCTGCGACATCCGGATCGCCGAGCGGCAGAGTCAGCTGGCGCTGCCGGAGGCGAGCGTGGGACTGCTGCCCTGCGGTGGCGGGACCCAGAACCTCGCCTGGCTGGTGGGCGAGGGCTGGGCCAAGCGGATGATCCTGTGCGGGGAGCGCATCGATGCGGCCACGGCCGAGAAGATCGGCCTGGTGGAGGAGGTCGTGGAAACCGGGGGTGCCCTCGCTCGGGCGCTCGAGCTAGCCGCGAGCGTCGGCAGGCAGAGCCCGCCAGCGGTTGCCTCCTGCAAGGCGCTCATTCAGCGCGCCCGCTCGGGTAACATCGGTGAGGCCTATGCGGTGGAGCGCTCGTCGTTCGTCGACCTGTTCGACACCCGTGACCAGGCCGAAGGCGTGAACGCCTTTCTCGAGAAGCGCAAGCCGAGCTGGGTGAACGGCTGACCGGCGAAACTGACGGAGGACGACGATGAGCAGTGACACCGTCAAGGTCTTCGAGCACACCACATCCGGTGGTTATGTCGTCGCACAGGCGGAGCTCGACTCACAGCCGACGCTGAACGCGCTCAGTCTGGAGATGATCGAGTTGCTGGTCCCGCCGCTTGCGCGCTGGGCGCGCGACCCGAAGGTAGCGGCGGTGGTGATCACGGGGGCCGGTGAGCGGGCTTTCTGCGCCGGCGGGGACATTCAGGCCCTGTATCGCGCCATGCAGGCGAATCATCAGGCCGGTGAGCGCGTGGACGACTATCCTTACGAATTCTTCGAGCGCGAGTATCGGCTCGACTATCGCCTGCAGACGTATCCCAAGCCGGTGGTGGTGCTCGGGCACGGCGTGATCATGGGTGGCGGTCTCGGCATCTTCAACGCCGCCGATCATCGCGTGGTGACCGAAAACGTGCGCATCGCCCTGCCGGAGGTGACGATCGGTCTCTTTCCGGATGCGGGGGGTACGTGGATGCTCAAGCACATGCCGGAGCACCATGCCCTGTTCGTGGGGATGACGGGGTCGAACCTGAATGCGGCGGATGCGCTGGCGGCCGGCCTCGGGACCCACGCCGTGGCACGCAGCGATCTGGCGCGGATTCTGCCGGGCCTGCTCGAGCTGCCCCTGGCCGGCGACCCGGCCACCGACGGACGGCTCATCGACGAGTGGCTGGACGGGATCACACCGCCGTCACTACCGGCGCCGGAGCTCCCGGCCGTGGCGGACACGCTGCACGCGGACGAGGGCTTTGCGGTGGCTGCCCAGGCGGTCAGGGCCATGGCCGGGCGTTCCGAATGGGTGGACAGAGGCATCGCGACCATGGAGCGGGGCTGTCCGACCACAGTCGGCATCGTGGTTGAGCAGGTGCGCCGGGCACACTCGCTGGACCTGGCAGACTGTTTCCGGATGGAAATGACCGTTGCCACCCACTGCGCGGACAATCACGACTTCAGCGAAGGCGTGCGCGCGCTGCTGATCGAGAAGGACAACGCGCCGGCATGGCAGTTCGGCGATCTGGATGCCCTGCCCGAGGGATACGTTCTCGATCATTTCGTGGAGCCGTGGCCGCGAAACCCACTCTACGACCTGGAGGAATGCACATGACCCACATCGGTTTCATCGGGCTGGGCAACATGGGTGGCCACATGGCCCGTAATCTGGTCGCCTCGGAAGCGGGGTACACGGTAAGCGTCTTCGACGTGGTTCCAGAGCTGATGGAATCCGTTCCGGGCGCCGAGCCGCAACCGTCGGTGACCGCGCTCACTGCCGGTCAGGATGTGATCATCACCATGCTGCCCGCCGGCCGGCATGTCCGTGACGTTTATCTGGGGCCGGACGGCGTGCTCACCCACGCGAAGGACGGGACGCTTCTGATCGACTGCTCCACCATCGATCCAGCCACCGCCCAGGAGGTGGCCCGGGCTGCTGCGGATCGCAATCTCGCCATGCTCGATGCGCCGGTCTCGGGTGGGACCGCCGGCGCCGAGGCGGGCACTCTCACCTTCATCGTCGGCGGCGAAGCGGCCGCCCTCGAGAAGGCGAGGGCGTATCTCGAGGTGATGGGACGCAACATCTTCCATGCCGGTGCCTCCGGTGCGGGCCAGATTGCCAAGATCTGCAACAACATGCTGCTGGCCGTGCACATGGCGGGCACGGCCGAGGCCCTCGCGCTGGGCACGGCTAACGGGCTCGATCCGGCAGTACTCTCGGAGATCATGAAGCAGTCGTCCGGCGGTAACTGGTCGCTCAACGTCTACAACCCGTACCCCGGCGTGATGGAAGGCGTTCCCGCGGCCCGGGGCTATTCGGGCGGATTCCTGGTGGACCTGATGACCAAGGACCTGGCGCTGGCTCTGGACACGGCGGAGGGGTCGAAGAGTGCCGTTCCGCTCGGGTCGCTGGCCAGGAATCTCTACCGCCTGCACCAGCGTCAGAACGACGCCGGGCGGCTCGACTTTTCCAGCATTCAGTGGCTCTACGCGCCTGAGCTGAAACCGGACGACTGAGGGACGAGCTGCTCGCCGTCAGCCAGGTAGCGCGCCGCAACCGGTTCGCGCACCACGGCGAGACAGGCGCCCGCTGCGGCGTTGATCACCGTGCCTGCCGCGCGGCCGGTGTCGTCGGTGAGTTCGGCCCCGGCCTCGAGCATCCGTACCGGGCCCGTGAGCCCGACGAGTCCCCGCTTTACGGCGCCGCGGTGCTCGGCCCGGGCGACCACTTCCTGGCCCAGATAGCAGCCCTTGTCGAAATCGACCGCGCCCGCGCGGACCAGGCCGAGCATCTGTGGCAGAAACGTCTCCGAGGTGGCGGCGGTGACCAGGGCAATGCCCGACTGGATGCAGCCGGCGAGCCACTGAGCCTCGTCGGTGACGGCCACGCCGTCCAGCAACGAATCGAGTGCGTCTTCGCTGGTGACCAGCCGCACGGTCGGGGGAGCATCCGCCGGCAGCAGACCGATCAGCAGGTGGTCGTCGGTCGGCAGGGTGGCCTCAGTCCGCGCGAACGCGAGGTAAGGGTGCAGAAACGCCAATACGCGATCGGCGAGGGTTTCGTGCACCGCCCACTGGACCACGTCGGCGCTCTGCTGCCAGCACCAGCCGTTCGCGACCACTCGACCCTTCAGATTGGTCAGCGCCGCCAGACGGCATTGGCCGTCCGTCATCCGGGCGGTGTCGATGGTCAGGTATCCCTGCAGAAACGACGCCGCATCGCTGCCGGTGAACGTGAGCACGCGCAGGCTGGAAAGCATGGCCGCTCGCATCGTCCGATCGGCCCCCGCACTGCTCGAGGACCTTTTCTTCCACGCATCACGGAGCAAGGCTGCCCCCGAATCTGCCTCAAAGCATGCATACTACCGGGGCGGACAGGGTGACGAAAAGCGGGGTACCCGGTGGGCACCGACGGTGAGCGGGACGACAGGGCGGACGACAGGGCGGGCGACAGGGAGGCGGGCGAAGACATCGCGTTCGAGGCGCGTCTCGCGCGTGCCCGCTGGCGCAGCCGCCGCGGCCTGCTCGAGCTCGAGCTGCTGCTGATTCCGTTCGCAGCCGAGGCTCTGTCGACACTGCCGCTACCGATGATCCGGGCCTACGAGGCGCTGCTCGAGTTCGACGACCTGGATGTGCACGAGTGGCTGCTGTCCCGTTCGGCGGCTCCCGACCCGGTGCGCGACATTGTCGCCGAGATCCGCCGCTTCCTTCGTCTCGATTGACCGTTGCGCCGGATCAGAGAACTGCTCTACGCCGTTCTGCTGCTCGTCGGTGCGGGGTACGGTTTCGGCAACAGTGGCGTCGGGCTGGCCCTGCTCTGGCTCGAGGTGCGCCGGGAACGACGGGACGGTCGGGCGTGCACGCTTGCCCGCGAGCGGCGCTGGCGTGAGATCATCGAGACGGAGCAGCTCACCTTTGCCCATGTGAGCCCGTGGCGCGTGTTGCTCGTGGGCGAGCGCTCCGGACGGGTTGAAGTGTTTCGTGACGAGGTGACCGATCCCGACTGGGCACGGCTGCGTCGCGCCTGCCTCGGTATCGGGTGCGACGACCCCTAGTCGCTGCGGACGCTAGCCGGCGACCGGCCGGAGCACGTCGATCTGGTCGGAGTAGCCCGGAAACAGAATCGTATCGGAGCTGGTCGAGCGGCTCTCGGGGTGATCGAGGTTGAAGTGCAGGCCGAGGCTCTCGGGCCGCGCCAGCGCGCAGCGCACGATCAGCTCCGCAACGGTGATGAGGTTTCTGAGCTCGATCAGGTCGTTGCTGACCCGGTAATGGCTGTAGTACTCGTGAATCTCGGCTTTCAGCAGTTCGATGCGCCGCCGGGCGCGCTCCAACCGTTTGTCCGTTCGCACGATGCCCACGTAGTCCCACATGAAACGGCGGAGCTCCTCCCAGTTGTGGGCGATGATCACGTCCTCGTCGGAGTCGGTGACCTGGCTCTCGTCCCAGTGGGGAATGGTCGCCTCCACGGCCGGCTCGTCCAGGTGCCCGACGATGTCGGTGGCGGCGAGCTCCCCGAAAACCAGGCACTCGAGGAGAGAGTTGCTGGCCAGGCGGTTGGCGCCGTGCAGACCCGTACAGCTCACCTCGCCGATGGCGTACAGTCCGGGAACGTCGGTGGCGCCCTTGCCGTCCACGAGCACGCCGCCGCAGGTGTAGTGGGCCGCAGGTACCACGGGGATGGGCTCAGTGGTCATGTCGATGCCGAACTCCAGGCAACGGGCCTGAATGGTGGGGAAGTGGGCGGCGATGAAATCGCGCGACCGGTGCGTGATGTCGAGGTAGACGCAATCGAGCCCCAGACGCTTCATCTCGTGGTCGATCGCACGGGCAACCACGTCCCGCGGTGCCAGCTCCAGGCGCTCGTCGAAGCGGCGCATGAAGCGTTCGCCATCCGGCAGGCGCAGGATGCCACCCTCGCCGCGTACGGCTTCCGAGATGAGAAACGACTTTGCGTGCGGGTGATACAGACAGGTCGGGTGGAACTGGTTGAATTCGAGATCGGCCACGCGGCAACCGGCCCGCCAGGCCATGGCGATGCCGTCGCCCGTGGAGCTGTCAGGGTTGCTCGTGTACAGGTAGACCTTGCTGGCACCCCCGGTTGCGAGCACTACGAAGCGGGCCTGGAAGACCTCCACGTGCCCGCTGGTCCGGTTCAGGACGTAGGCGCCCGCGCAGCGGTTCGGGAATCGGCCGAACTTGTTCAGGTTGATCAGGTCGATGGCCACCCGGTCATTGAGCAGATCCACGTTCGGGTGATCGAGCACGCGCTGGGTCAGCGTCTCGGTGATCGCCTTGCCGGTCGCATCCGCCACGTGCAGGATCCGGCGGAAAGAGTGG
>JASFLG010000157.1:0-8542 GCA_050118205.1 Pseudomonadales bacterium | reverse complement strand
GGCCGTGAACCGCTTTGACGCGGAGATCCGCCACGGCTGCTTTCCTTCCGCGAAGGAGAGCTACCGATGAGCGCGGTGATCCGCCGCGGGCCGGCGAGCGCGGAGGCGGCACCGGTGGTCGCGCCGGCGCCAGGCCCGGGACTGCAGGTCTTCCGGAACCTCGATGACTGGCGGGCGTTCCGCCGGGGCCTGTCGGGCACCCTCGGCTTCGTCCCGACCATGGGCGCGCTGCACGCCGGCCACGGCTCGCTGCTCGAGCGCAGCGTTCGAGAGAACGGGCACACGGTGCTCAGCATTTATCTGAACCCGACGCAGTTCAACAACCCGAAGGACCTCGATTGCTATCCGCGCACGCTGGAGCGCGATCTCGCCCTTGCCCGGGAGATCGGCGTGAACTCGGTGATCCTGCCGACTTTCGAGGAGATGTATCCGGACGGCTACCGCTTCCGCGTGGAGGAAAACTCGCTCTCCGGTGAGCTGTGCGGCGCCCACCGTCCCGGACACTTCACGGGCGTGCTGACCGTGGTGATGAAGCTCCTGAACATCGTTCGCGCCGACCGGGCCTACTTCGGCGAGAAGGACTATCAGCAGTACCTGCTCATCCGCGACATGTGCGAAGCGTTCTTCATCGAGACGTCGATCGTGCCCTGCGAGACGGTCCGGGAAGCGGACGGGCTGGCCATGAGCAGCCGCAACGAGAACCTGGACGCAACCGGACGGGCCCGGGCAGGACTTCTGAACGTTCTGATCCGCTCCGGCGCCGGCGACGCCGCGGTCACTGACGCTCTGGCGGAGGCCGGATTCGATGTGGACTACGTCGTCACCAGGGCGGGGCGCCGTTTCGCGGCCGCGAGCCTCAAATGCGGTGGGAAGACCGTCCGACTGATCGACAACGTGCCGGTCTGACCGACAGGCAAGGGATCCTCCGAGCAGGCGATGCCTGATCAGAGGTTCCCTAGTCCAGGCCGAACACGAAGAGGGTGTTGCCTCCGGTGATGGCGATGCGCTCCTTGCCGTCCACGGCAAAACCCATGGGATTCGTACGGATGTGGGCGCCCGTGTTGAAGCTCCAGAGCACCGTGCCGGTGTCCTCGTCCAGCGCGAAAAAGCTGCCCTCGAGCGTGCTCCCGAAAACGAGCCGGCCGGCAGTGGCCATGAGGCCCGACCAGGGCGGTGCTTTGAGCGGGAACTCCCAGAGCTGCTCTCCGGTCATGGCGTCGAGCGCAAGCACCGCCCCGGAGGCCTGATCGCCGGACAGCGCCTGCTCGCCCCCGCCGAGAAATGGCACGCCCGGTTCGTACTCCGCATCTGCCTTGTAGTAGACGGCACCCATGCGCCGGTTGGGAATGAAAATGCGGCGGCTGACCGGGCTGTAGGACGGGGAGAACCAGTTGATCGCGCCCTGCAGGCTCGGCCAGACCAGGTTGCCCTCCTCGGTCGGCTCGGTGTCCGGCAGCACGATGGGCCGACCGGTCCCGTCGAGCCCCGCCGCCCAGGTCTGCTTCGAGTACGGTACCCCAAGCAGGAACTCGCCGGAGGTGCGGTCCAGCAGATAGTAGAAGGCGTTGCGGTTCGCCACCGCCAGCAGCTTGCGCTCGCGGCCCTGAAACTCGCCGTCGAGCAGGATGGGAATCTGGTTGGCATCCCAGTCGTGGGTGTCGTGGGGGGTGAACTGGAAGTGCCAGCGCCGCTCGCCGGTGGCCGGATCGAGGGCGAGAATGGAGCAGGTGAACAGGTTGTCGCCGGGGCGCAGATCGCCGTTCCAGTCCGGGGCGGGATTGCCGGTCATCCAGTAGAGCAGGTCGAGCTCCGGGTCGTACGAGCCGGTGAGCCAGGTGGAGCCGCCCCCGGTCTGCCAGGCATCACCGCCCCAGGTCTCGCTGCCCGGCTCCCCGGGCGCCGGCACGGTGTAGGTACGCCACTGGCGCGCACCGGTCCCGGCGTCGTAGGCGTCCACGAAGCCGCGGACCCCGGCCTCGGCGCCGCTCACCCCGACGATGATAAGGCCGTCCAGGGCAAGCGGCGCCAGGGTCAGCGAGAAGCCGCTGCCGTTGTCTGCCACCCGCGTTTCCCAGCGTACCGCGCCGGTACCCGCATCCAGGGCGAAGAGCCGTGCATCCAGGGTGCCCACGTACAGGGTGTCGCCGAGGATCGCCACGCCGCGATTCACCTTCGGAAAGCCGATGTGCAGCACCTCCTCGGGCAGATCGGGCGCCCAGTGCCAGAGCTGCCGTCCGGTGCGGGCGTCCAGGGCGGACACGCTGCTCGGCGATTCGGTCAGGTACATGATGCCGTCCACCACGAGCGGTGTGGTCTCCTGCAGCCCGGCGCCGGCGATCTCGGTGGGCTGCATCTGATAGGCCCAGAGCACCTTCAATCCGGACACGTTGTCCCGGTTGATCCCGTCCAGCGGCAGAAAGCGCTCCGAGCGGTAGCTGCCGGAGTAGGTCAGCCAGTTGCCGTTACCGCCCGCCGCGACCAGACGTTCAAAGGAAACGGCGGCTGCGGCCATACCGGCCGCAGCCCCGAGAACGGTGATGGCGATGAGCAGGCTGACGGGTCGGTTCACGGCTGCGCTCCTTTGAGGCTCATGAGATAGGACACCAGATCGTCGACCTCCCGGCGGGTCAGCACCGCCTGGTAGCCTGGCATGAGGCTGTGGCCCCAGGCGTGCTCCAGATCGAGCAGGTTGCGTTTGTCGAACGAACGGATTCGTCCGGACAGATCGCGCAGCTGAATCGAAAACTCGTCCTCGTTGACCCGCAGCCCCTCGAACTCGCCTTCCGGCGAGACCAGACGCACGGTCAGGAAGGCGTTCGTATCGCCGATCAGCGGATCGCTGAGCATGGGTGAGTCTGCGTCGGGATTGGTCAGGGCGCGCTGCAGGTAGGCCAGATTGCGGCGCGCGCCGACGCTGGTGAGCTCAGGGCCAACGCCGCGACCGCTGCCCCGATTGATGTGGCAGGCCGCACAGCCTCCTTTTGATTCGTAGATCCGCCTGCCGGCATCGGGGTCCCCGGGCATCTCTTCCGGTGGCAGCGCCCCGAGGGAGCGGACGTAACCGACAATCTGCCAGCGCTCGTCGTCGTTGGGGCCGAAGGTGTCGGGCATGCCCGTGCCCGGGATGCCTTCGCTGATCACTTTGAACAGTGCCTCGTCGTCCGGTGCGTGCGGCAGGGATGCGCGCTTGAGACTCGGCCCCTCGCCGCCTTCTCCCAGCATGCCGTGACAGCGGGCGCAGTGGGTCCGGAAGAGCGCCTGGCCCGCCTCGAGATCCTCAGCGGGTCGGTCGGGAACCTCCGTCGCGGCCAGGCAGACGGTAACCGGCAGCGCTGCGAGCACACAGATGCCCACTGCCATCCGGATTCGTTTGAGCACCCTCCACCCCCCCTGGAGCATCGCGGGATGAGCGGACGTTACGCGAATGCACCGACCGGCTCAACGCCGCCTCGCGTGCGGGAAATACCTAGTTGAACTCCTGGCACGACCCCCCATATCTAAGGTGTGCGGGTCAATGAGGACCCATAGGAGACGACATCATGAATGACATTGTTCGACGCAACGATCCGTTCGACATCTTCAGCCGCTTCGGGGATTTCTTCGAGCGTGAGCCGTTCTTCAGCCCGGCTGCGCGCAGCGAGTGGCTGCCGCCGGTCGATATCAAGGAGACGGAATCCGGGTACACGTTCCACATGGATGTCCCCGGCATGAAGCCCGAGGACCTGGACGTTGAGCTGCACGAAGGCGTGCTCAGCATCCGCGGTTCCCGCACCGAGGAGAAAAAGGAAGAGGACAAGGGTTACGTGCGCACCGAGCGACGCCAGGGCAGCTTCAGCCGGCAGTTCCGGGTCCCGACCAACGTTCTGGCCGACAAGCTGAAGGCCGAGGTCAAGGACGGCGTGCTGACCATCGAGGTGCCGAAGGGCACCGAGCAGGGTGCGCGCAAGGTGAAGGTGTCCTGACCGGAGAACAGCCATGGATACCGACCGCATGAAGGAAGACTTCGGGAACACCTGGAAGTGGCTTGCGGAAGGCTGGCGGAACATCAGTGCCAAGGCGGCGAACGCGCTCACCTACTTCAGCCCGACCCGGTCGGACGAGGAGGTGTCGGATGTGCGCTGGGGGCTGATGGCGCTGGATGTGAGCGAGCACGGCGACTACTTTCAGGTCGCGCTGGAAGCACCGGGCCTGGAGAAGGACGAGATCGACATCAGCGTGGAAGACCACCGGTTGATCGTCACCGGCACCAAACGCTACGAGAACGAGCGCAAGGAAGGGGCCATGCATGTCACCGAGCGGGCCTTCGGCAGTTTTCAGCGGGTGATCCCGTTCCCGGAACGGGTGACCGCGGAAGGCGCCGATGCGTCCTACAAACGTGGTGTGCTGAAGGTGAAGATACCGAAGGCAGTGCCGCCGAGCGCCAAGAAGATCCAGGTCAGCGGCACCTAGCCGTCGCCCGAGTCGTTCGCGAGCAGGGTGAGCACGCCGGCGAGCGCGATCTCGACGGCCTGCTCTCTGACCGCCTGGCGGCCGCCCGCCAGGTGGTGCTCTGCCGTCTGCACGCAGCGGATCGCTTCATCGCGGACCGCCCAGCCGAACCAGACGGTCCCGACCGGGGTGACCACATCGCCGCCGGCAGGTCCGGCCACGCCGGTGATCGCCACCGATATGTCGGCCCGGCTGTGAGCCAGCGCGCCTTCGGCCATGGCCCGGGCGACCGGCTCGCTGACCGCGCCGTGGCGCTCCAGCAGATCCACGCCGACCCCGATCATGTCCGTTTTCGCCGACAGCCGGTAGGTGACGAAGGCTCCCTCGAACCACTCCGACGAGCCCGGAACCTCGGTCAGGCGGGCGGCAACCAGGCCACCGGTGCAGGACTCGGCGGCGACCAGCCGCGAGCCGTGGCGCAGGAGCGCCGCGCCGACGCCTGCCTCGAGGTCCGCGAGGTCGCTCTCAGTCATACTCGATGATCCTGTCCAGATCCTGAAAGCGCGACTCGGCCAGCGCCGCGGCGCGGAAGATGGCCCGGCCCTTGTTCATGCTCTCCTTCCACTCGAGCCGGGAGATGGAGTCGGCGACGATACCGCCGCCGGCCTCGATGTAGAGCGTGCCGTCCTTGATCACCGCGGTTCGGATGGCGATGGCAGTGTCCATGTTGCCGTTCCAGGCGAGGTAGCCCACGGCGCCACCGTAGATGCCGCGCTTGACCGGCTCCAGCTCGTCGATGATCTCCATGGCGCGGATCTTGGGCGCGCCGGACAGGGTACCGACGGGTAGCGTCGCGCGCAGCACGTCCATGGCGGTCCGACCGGGCTTGAGCACGCCGGTGACGTTGGATGAGATGTGCATCACGTGCGAGTAGCGCTCGATCACGAACTTCTCGGTGACCGCGACGGATCCGATCTCGGAGACCTTGCCGACGTCGTTGCGTCCGAGATCGATGAGCATCAGGTGCTCGGCGATCTCTTTGGGATCGGCGAGGAGCTCTTTCTCCAAGGCGACGTCCTCCTCGGGCGTGTGCCCGCGCCGGCGGGTTCCGGCCAGCGGCCGGTTGGTGATGACGCCGTCCTCGACGCGGGCGAGAATCTCCGGCGAGGAGCTGACGATCTGGAAGTCCTTCAGATCCATGAAGTACATGTAGGGTGAAGGGTTCAGGCGCCGCAGGGCCCGGTACAGGTTGATGGGCTCCGACCCGAACGGCAGAGACATCCGCTGCGCGAGCACCACCTGCATGACGTCGCCGGCACGGGTGTACTCACGAATCCGTTCGACCGCCTGTCTGAACGGTTCCTCGCCGAACTCGGAGACGAAGTCCGATTCCTCGACCGGCTGGTTGGTCTGGGTCTCGGTGATCGCCGGTACTGCCTGCCGGAGCTTCTGCGCCCGGTCCCGGAGCGTCTCCACCGCGCGCGTGTAGCCGTTTTCCTCCGCCGGGTCCACGAGGCTGATCAGCTGCATCTGCCCTTTCAGGTTGTCGAAGACGACCACGTCCTCCGACACCATGAGCATGATGTCCGGGGTGCCGAGGGTATCCGGCGGTGCGGTGTCGCGCAGTCGCTTCTCGGTGTAACGGACCGTGTCGTAGCCGAAGTAGCCGACCAGACCGCCGTAGAAGCGTGGCAGGCCCGGCAGGGGGGCAACCCTGAAGCGAGCCTGAAATGCCTCGATGAAGGTGAGCGGATCATCGGTGGTCACCGACTCCACCACCGTGCCGTCCTTCTCCACGGTGACGAGATCGCCTACCACGCGCAGGATCGTGCGGGCCGGCAGGCCGATGATGGAGTAGCGTCCCCATTTCTCCCCGCCGCCCTGAGCGGACTCGAGGAGATAGGAATAGGGGCCGTTCGCTAGCTTGAGATAGACGGACAGGGGCGTGTCGAGATCGGCGAGGCTCGTGTGCACCACAGGAATACGGTTGTAGCCCTGCCCGGCGAGTTCGGTGAAAGTACTGGCGTCCATGTGATTTCCGATTCTTACGCTGCCGGCGCGCGGCAGGGAATGATCACTCTCCGGGAAGCCAACGGTTCCCGAAGCCCTTCGGCGGGAGGACGGCTCAGGCGCGGATGGTTGCCGTGCCGGGGCACGCCCTGGTGGAGGAGCGTCGCCAGCGGTCCTGGCTGCCGCGGGGAGCTCTATCTATGCCTTCGATGCCATTCATGTCGTTGCCATGCATGCCTATGCGATGGTCGCAGCCATGGATACTGCCGTGGCAGGCGCCGAAGCGTTCATGGTCGCTGTCCTGAGAACCCGGCGAGCCTAAACGAGGTCGTGGAACGATTCAATGACGGCATCGGCGCCGAGCCTGGTGGCCGGGATGCCGTGATTGTAACCGTCACGGACCACCACCACAGGACAACCCGCTGCCCGTGCGCAGCTCACGTCCGGCTCGGAATCCCCAACGAAGAGCACTTCTTGGGGCGACACACGCAGGGCTTTGCAGGCAAACAGCGCCGGGTCCGCCGCCGGCTTGGGCGACGGTGCGGTGTCGCCGCAGACCACCGCGTCGAACAGCCGATCGAGATCGAGTGCGGCCAGCAGCGGCCGGGTCAGGTCGGTGCGTTTGTTGGTGACCACGGCCAGACGCGCGCCGCTCTGGCGAAGGTGTTCGAGGGTCTCGACTACGGCCGGGTACGGACGGCTGTGGTCGGCGATGTGGGCGCGATAGTGGTCGAGGAAGTGTTCCAGCAGCGCGTCGAGCGCCTCCACCGAACCTCCCTGACGGGCCAGAGCCTGCTCTATCACGGCCTTTGCGCCGTGCCCGATCCAGTGACGGGTCAGCGCAATGTCCACGGTCTCCTGTCCGTGCCTCGCCAGAACGTGATTGAGCGCCGCGTTGATGTCCGGCGCCGTATCGATGAGCGTTCCGTCCAGGTCGAAGAGATAGCCGGCATAGGTCTTCAAACTGCTGCCAGCTCCCTGCGCATTGCGGTGATCACTTCCGCATACGGTTTCCCGGCGGAAAAGATGGCCGAGCCCGCAACGAAGGTGTCCACGCCTGCCCGGGCGGCAGCGGCGATGTTGTCCGCCTTGATCCCGCCGTCGATCTCCAGGCGGATCTCCCGGCCGCTCGCGTCGATCAGCTCCCGTGCATTCGTGGCCTTGTTCAGGCTGGATGAAATGAATGACTGGCCGCCGAAGCCAGGGTTGACGGACATGATCAGCACCAGATCGACCAGATCGATCACCTCGGTCAGCTGGTCGAGTGGCGTCGCCGGATTGAACACCAGTCCGGCCCGGGCGCCACCCTCGCGAATGATCGAAAGCGTGCGGTGCAGGTGCTCGGTGGATTCCGGGTGCACGCTGATCATGTCGGCGCCGGCGTCCAGAAAGTCACCGATGAGCCGGTCGACCGGCTTCACCATGAGATGCACGTCCATGATCGCGTCGATCCCCGCTTTGCGCAGGGACGTCAGCACCAGCGGGCCGATGGTCAGATTCGGCACGTAGTGGTTGTCCATGACGTCGAAGTGAATGATATCCGCGCCGGCGGCCAGCACGTCACGGATCTCTTCCCCGAGACGGGAGAAGTCGGCGGAGAGAATGGAGGGTGCGATCCAGTAGTCCATGGGCGCGGTATTCTACGTGGCTGCGGGCATGCTGTCCGGGGTCCCGTGCGCGGCTTCAGGCTCGATCCCGATTGAGCCGCTCGAGCTGCTCACGGCTGCCGATGTCCGTCCAGGCGCCCCGCCAGACCTGGGCAGAGATACGTCGCTCGTCGATGGCCCGGAAGAACAGGTCGCGCAGCGAGAACGGTCGCGCGTCGAGTCCGGCGAAGAGGGTTGGACGAAGGATGGCGATGCCGCAGTACACATAGGTGTCCTGGATACCTTCCGCGCCGGCACGTCCGCTGATCCGCTGCCCGTGCAGGCGGAAATCACCCTGGGTCCGGAACGCCGGGGTCGGCGTCACCACCAGGTGGATGTCGGCCCAGTCGGGAAGCGGCTCGACGTCAGCCAACGGAAAGTCGGTGAAGATGTCGCCATTCAGGACCAGAAACGGCTCGTCGCCAAGCAATGACAGGGCGTTGACGATGCCGCCGCCG
>JASFLG010000156.1:0-8589 GCA_050118205.1 Pseudomonadales bacterium | reverse complement strand
GTGGGCAATCGCCTCGCGGAAATGCAGCTCAACACCATCTGGGAGGAGATCATGAAGCGCTTCTCCAAAGTCGAGGTCACCGGGGAGCCGGTCGGGCTTGCGTCGAGCTTCATTCACGGTATCCGCGAGCTGCCGGTCACCCTTCGCGAGTAGCGTCGGTCCGGATTCGGGGTCGTGCCCGCTTTCGAGTTGCTCGCGGCATTCATTCTGGCCGCCGCCGTCTTCGCCTACATGCCGGGCCCGGCCATGCTCTATGCCACGGCCCAGACCATTGCCGGGGGGCGACGTGCGGGATGGATGGCGGCCCTCGGCATCCACCTGGGTGGCTATGCGCACGTGGCGGCCGCCGCCTTCGGGCTCGCGGTTCTCTTCGAGGCGGCGCCTGTCGCCTATGCGGCGTTGAAGCTGGCGGGTGCCGCGTACCTGATCTGGCTGGGTGTCCGATTCCTGACCGGGAAGGTGGATGCCCCCGGCGCTCCGGCGGCCGATCCCGGGTCGGGCAGGCCAGGGAGGACGCCACGCCGCGCTTTTCTCGAGAGCGTCACCGTCGAGGTGCTCAATCCGAAAACGGCCCTGTTTTTCGTCGCGTTTCTGCCCCAGTTCGCCGATCCGGAGGCCGCCCTGCCCGTCTGGATGCAGCTGGTCGTCCTGGGCACCGTGGTGAATCTCATGTTCTCCAGCGCCGACGTGCTCTGCGTGCTGCTCGCCGACCGCATCGTCGGTGCCCTGCGCCGCTCTCCTGCTGCGCAGACGATCACGCGCCGTCTCGGCGGTGGCATCCTCCTGGCGCTGGGCCTGAACCTGGCATTCAGCAGGAGCTGATCGCCGGGGCGTGACGGGCGTGCGCACGGGACCTATGATGAGGCACCGGAGGAGGAGCGGCCGGAGCGCCAGTTGATCGAACGAAGTCTCAGAATGCGGGCGCTCGCGCTGGTGTGTGTGGCTTTCACCGGCCCGGTGGCGGCCGACGAAGGCGTGCCCGTGGAAGCGCGCTACCAGCTGGAAGTCGCGGAGCTCATGGCGGACCCGAGACTGCAGGCGGGCTTTCGGCACGTCGTTGATATCGAGGATCAGTCCCGCGCCGATCTCATCGAGCTGACAGAGATCCCTGCACCACCCTTCAAGGAGTCCCGGCGGGCCGAGCGATTCGCGGAGCTTCTCCGTGAGGCCGGTCTCACGGACGTACGGATCGATCAGGAGGGGAACGCCATTGGTCGTCGGCCGGGCCGCACGGGAAAACGGACCGTCGCCTACTCCGCCCACCTCGACACCGTGTTTCCGGAAGGCACGGACGTGACCGTGCATGTGGAGGACGGACGCATGTACGCGCCGGGCATCGGGGATAACTCCCGGGGGCTGGTGACGGTGCTCGGCGTGCTGCGCGCGATGCAGTACGCAGGCATCGAGACGGAAGCGGACGTGCTGTTCGTCGGCAATGTGGGCGAAGAGGGTCTCGGCGATCTGCGCGGCATGAAGTATCTGTTCCGGGACACAGGCCCCGGCATAGACGCCCTGATCGCGGTGGACGGTGGCCGGAGTGATCGCATCGTCTATGGTGGTGTCGGTTCGCACCGCTACCGGATCACGTTTCGGGGGCCGGGGGGCCATTCCTGGGGCGCCTTCGGGGGTGCCAACCCGATCCACGCGCTCGGCCGGACCATAGCGCTGTTCGATGCGCGGGCGCCGGAAGTGACCTCAGAAGGTGAGAAGTCGAGCTATAACGTTGGCCGCATCGGCGGCGGTACCTCGGTCAACTCCATTCCGTTCGAGGCCTGGGCGGAAGTGGACATCCGCTCGGGCGATCCGGCCAAGGTGGCGCGGATCGATGAGATCCTCGAGGTCGCGGTGGCGGAGGCGCTCGCCGACGAGAATGGGGGCAGAACGATGGGTCCGGCGCTCACCGTCGACATCGAGCAGGTGGGCAACCGACCCGCCGCACGAGGCGATGCGTCGTCACCGCTGGTCCAGCGCGCCATGGCGGCAACGCTCGCCTTCGACATCGAGCCGAGCCTCAGGATCTCGTCCACGGACGCCAACCTGCCGCTCTCGCTCGGCATCCCGGCGGTCACCATGAGCCGGGGCGGCGTGTCGGCGAACTCCCACTCGCCTTCGGAATGGTGGGAGAACGTCGACGGCCACCTGGCGATTCAGATCGGGCTGCTCACGCTGGTGGCGGAAGCGGGTCTCGCCCGGTGACCGAAGAGACCGCAATCACCTCGTTCAACTTCCAGCCGGGACGCATCATCGCCGGGCGTTACCGTGTGCTGTCCTTTCTGGGTGGCGGTCTGGAGGGCGAGGTGTATCTGGTCGCCGAGTACCAGACCGGTATCGAGCGGGCCGTGAAGCTCTTCTATCCGAAGTGGAATCGCAAAGGCGAGACCTCCAGGCGCTATGCGACCAAGCTGCACCGGCTGCGTCACTGTCCGATCATCATTCAGTATCACGGTCAGGGTACCCTGCGCTTCAAGGGCCACGAGGTCAGCTACGTGGTCTCCGAGTACGCGCCCGGTGAGGTGCTCTCGCATCTGCTGGCGCGTCAGACCGGCCGGCGGCTGTCGCCGCTCGCTGCCTGTCACCTGCTGCACGCTCTGGCGGCCGGTCTGGAATCGGTTCACGCAGCCGGTGAGTATCATGGCGATCTGCACACCGAGAACGTCATCGTGCTGCGTTTCGGCCTCACCTTCGAGCTCAAGGTGCTCGATTTCTTTCCGCGCGAGGGACGGCGACGGGTGCTGATGCAGGACGACATCATCGACGTGGTGAAGATCTTCTACGAGAGCCTTGGCGGTGCCAGGCAGTACAGAAAGCAGCCTGATGAGGTGAAGGCCATCTGCCGCGGCCTCAAGCACTCGCTCATCCTGGAGCGATTTCCCACTATTGGCGCGTTGCGCCGGCGGCTCGAATCCTTCGAGTGGGGCTGAGGGAAGGGCGGCTTCGCCCGCGGCGCTGAGCTCCCGGGTCAGTGATGATGACCTCCCGCGCCGTGTGCGTGTCCGTGCGCCAGCTCTTCGGGCGTCGCCTCGCGCACGTCGAGGAGCTCCACTTCGAAGGTTACCGACTGTCCCGCCAGCGGATGATTGAGATCCACGTCCACGAACTTGTTGCCGACCTTGAGAACGGTGACCGTCCTGACGCCCTGCTCGGTCTGCACCCGAGTACGGCCCCCGACCTGGAACCGGGTGCCTTTCGGGAAATACTTCTTCGAGATGCGCTGTGTCCAGTCGTCGCGCCGCGGGCCGAAGGCATCGTCCTCGGCCAGGGTCACGCTGAAGCGCTCACCGCCGCGGCGGCCGGTGATGGCCGCCTCCAGACCCCCCATCAGATTGCCGTGCCCCAGCAGGGCAAGGGAGGGCTCGGCGCCAAAGCTGGACTCGACGCGCTCGCCTGCCTCGTCGGTAAGCTGGTAGTGGAAGCGTACGACGCGGTCGGCTTCGGCAACGGGCGTTTCACTCACGCTACGGACTCGCTGAATCGGGGGGTGGCAGGCTACCACCGTCCAGCGAAGCCGGCCATGTGTGCGGGTCTCGTCAGGAATCGATGAAGAGGGTGGCCGGTTCTTCCAGATAAAGGCGCACTGCCTGGATCAGGGACGCGGCGTCGTGGCCGTCGACGAAACGGTGATCGAAGGATGAGGAAAGGTTCATCATCAGCCGCACGGTTACCTGCCCGTCGATCACCACCGGCGTATCGATCGCCCTGTTTACGCCGATGATGGCCGTTTCCGGCGCGTTGATCACGGGTGTCGAGGCGATGCCGCCGAGACGGCCGAGACTGGTGATGGTAATGGTGGAGCCGGTGAGCTCCTCGCGGGTGGCCGTGTTGTCCCGGGCTGCCGTGCTCACCCGGCGGATCTCGTCGGCGAGCGGCCACAGCGGGCGGGCGTCGGCGTTGTGCACCACGGGCACCTTGAGACCGTCCGGTGTCTGCGTCGCCACACCCAGGTGCACCCGGGCGTACTGCCGGAGGACGCCCCGATCCGGATCGAAATGGGCGTTGCACTGGGGGAACGCCTTGAGCGCCCGAATGAGCGCCAGGGCGAGGAAGGGCAGGTACGTCAGCCCCGCGTTCTCGTGCGTCTCGTTCAGACGCCGGCGCAGCGACTCCAGTGCCGTGACGTCCACCTGCTCCACATAGGCGAAGTGGGGGATCTGCTGCTTGGCGGCCTGCAACCGGTTGGCGATCACCCGGCGAACGCCGATGATCTTGATCTCTTCCACGTCGCCTACGCCACTCGGCAGCTCGGGAGTGGCCGGCGTGTCGGCGAGATGGGCGTCCAGGTCGCGCATCAGGATCCGCCCGCGAGGCCCCGACCCGGCAACGTCCGCGAGATCGATGCCGGCTTCCTTGGCCCGGCGGCGCACGGCCGGCGAGGTGCGCACTGGCGAACCCGGCTCGCGCGAGGGCGGCGGAACCTCGGTCGGCGCCGATCTCGGTGCGGTGGGGGCTTGTTCTTCCGCCGATTCGGCTTCCTCCGGCGCGGCGGCCGGCTCGACCGGCGCCTCGCGAGCCTCGGCGTCCTGCGCTTTCGCGGGTTCCGCGGGTGGGGCCTTTTCCCTGGGGGCGGCCTTGTTCTTCGGTGCGGCCTTCAGGGCGGCGCCGGAGACCTCGAGCGCCATGAGCTCCGAGCCCACGGCGACCGTGTCCCCGGGCTCGCCGGTCGTTCGCAGAACCGTGCCGGAGACGGGTGCCGGAACCTCTACGTTGGCCTTGTCGGTCATCACATCGACGATTATGTCACCCTCGCTGACCTGGTCGCCCGGGCGCACGTGCCACTCGACGATCTCGGCTTCCACCGTGCCCTCGCCGAGGTCGGGCAGCTTGAAGACGTGCTCGCTCATTCCGCCTCCATCACCCGCACGAAGGCCGCGGCGACCCGCTTCTGCCCCGGGAAGTAATCCCATTCGAAGGCGTGCGGATAGGGCGTGTCCCAACCGGTGACCCGCTCGATGGGCGCCTCCAGGCTGTAGAAGCACTCTTCCTGCACCGTGGCCGAGAGCTCCGCGCCAAAGCCGGAGAACCGGGTTGCCTCGTGCGCGATCACGCAGCGTCCCGTCTTCTCGACCGACGTGCGAATCGTGTCCACGTCCAGGGGAACCAGGGTTCGAACGTCGACGATCTCCGCGTCCACCTCCGCCAGGCGGGCGGCTGCCTCGCAGACGTGCACCATGGTGCCGTAGCAGAGGACGGTGAGGTCCTCACCCTCCCGAACCACCTCCGCCCGGCTGATGGGCAGGGTGTAGTAATCCTCGGGCACCTCGCCTTTGGGGTGAGCGCTCCAGGGTACGGCAGGTTTGTCCGGGTCGCCGTCGAACGGTCCGTTGTAGATGCGCTTCGGCTCGAAAAACACCACCGGGTCGTCATCCTCGATCGCACTGATCAGCAGGCCTTTGGCGTCGTACGGATTGGACGGCATGATCACCTTCAGGCCGCTGACGTGGGTGAACACCCCCTCCGGGCTCTGGGAGTGGGTCTGCCCGCCGCGGATGCCGCCGCCACACGGGGTTCGGATGGTGACCGGCGCAAAGAAGTCGCCGCCCGTCCGGTAGCGCAGGCGGGCGAGCTCGGAGACGATCTGGTCGAACCCCGGATAGATGTAGTCGGCGAACTGGATCTCGGCCACGGGTCTCAGGCCGTTCACGCCCATGCCGATGGCACTGCCGATGATGCCCCCCTCGGCGATGGGTGCATCGATCACCCGGTGCTCGCCGTGTTTGCGTTGCAGCCCCTCGGTGACCCGGAAAACACCGCCGAAGTAGCCCACGTCCTGGCCCAGGATCACCACGTCGGGGTCCCGGCCGAGCATGATGTCCATGGCGGAGTTGAGGGCCTGGATCATGTTCATCTGCGCCACGGTCAGTCCTCCAGGGCGCGAAGCTGGTCGCGCTGGCGGATGAGGTGCGGCGGCATGTCCTTGAACACGTCCTCGAACAGCTCGCTGCGGTCGAGCCACGGTCCCTCGGTCATGGTTCCGTAGCTGCAGGCTTCCTCCCACGCTTCGTCGAGCTGCGCGGAAAGCTCTGCCGTGAGCGCCTCGTGCTGCTTCTCGGTCCAGTGGCCGCCCCGGATCATGTGCGCCTTGAGGCGCTCCAGCGGGTCGCCGAGCGGCCACGCCTTGGGCTCGTCCTTGGGCCGGTAGCGGGACGGATCGTCGCTGGTGGAATGGGCATCGGCGCGATAGGTGACGTGCTCGATCAAGGTGGGCCCGACGCCGATCCTGGCCCGCTCGGCTGCCCAGCGGGTGACCGCGTAGACGGCGAGGTAGTCGTTGCCGTCCACCCGGATGCCCGGAATGCCGTAGCCCGGTCCGCGTGCGGCGAACGGTCGTCGCTCGCCGCCGGCGAACCCCTGAAAGGTGGAGATCGCCCACTGGTTGTTCACCAGGTTCAGCACCACGGGCGCGAGATACACCGAGGCGAACGTCATGGCGTGATGGAAGTCGGCCTCGGCCGACGACCCTTCACCGATCCAGGCCGCCGCGATGTCCTCCTCCCCCTTGATGGCGGATGCCATGGCCCAGCCGACGGCCTGGGGATACTGGGTGGTGAGGTTGCCGGAGACGGAGAAGATGTTGCCGCGCGCCCAGTGATACATGACCGGCATCTGTCTGCCCTTGCACATGTCGCGTGCGTTGGAGAGCAGCTGGCACATGAGGTCCACCGGGTTGCGGCCGCGCGCGAACTGCAGACCCTGATTGCGATACGACGGAAAGAGCATGTCGCCGGGCGCGAGGGCCAGGGCCGCGGCGACCGATACCGCCTCCTCGCCCCGGCTCTTCATGTAGAAGGAGATGTTTCCCTGCCGCTGCATCCGGTACATGCGGTCGTCGAAGAGTCGGGTCAGCAGCATGTAGCGCAGGCCCACCTGCAGGTCGTGGTCGTCCAGGTGCGGATCCCAGGGGCCCACCGCCGCGTGCTCGTCGTCCAGCACGCGCACCATCTCGAAGGCGAGGCTGCGGTCGATGTCTCTGAGGCGCGTGGTGACGTCCGGCCGCGGCACCGCGCCCGCCGGGGAGATGTCCACATAGCTGAAGTCCGGCGGTTCGCCCGGGCGCGCCGGAGGATGGGGAATGTGCAGTCGGGGGGTTCGGCTCATGACCGGCTCCGGATTGCGTCCCTCGGGATTCTAACGGCTTCTGGGGTCACTGTGCTGTCCGCCAACCCGGCTGCAGGAAGCAACGGATCGTTGGCGAGGTGCGTCGGGACTTACTGGCAAAGGCCTTAAGGACTTCACCTGTCCCGGGTCACCTTTCGCGAGCGCCCTGCCACGCACCGATCAGCTTGCCGAAGGCCGCCAGGACGCTGGTGATGAGCAGATAGGCGCTGTCCTCGCTCTGCGCCGTCGCGACGAAGGCATCCATCACGATGTTGATGGTGGCGACCGACAGGGCCGCCATCATCGCCCTGTTGGCGAAGCGCCGCATGTAGCGGCCCACGCAGTAGAACACCGGGAAGGAAAGCACCACCGCCACTGCGGGGCTGGCGGTACGGGCGTAGGCCTCGTAGTACGCCTGGTCGCCGGACGTATGGATCAGCACCGAGTAGACGTACACCCAGGCATAGGCGCACACGACCATGAATGCGATTGTACCGGACCCCGGCCTGGGGTCTTGACGATTCTCGCAACCCCGGGTCCGGAATCAGTCCCAGACCTGGCGCACCTCGTTGGCGCCGATCATGAACCGGGCCCGGCGTGCCCAGGCGACCGCCTCCTCCATGGAATCGCACTCGATCACATAGATGCCGCCGACGTACTCCGTGGCGTTACTGAAAGGCCCATCGGTGGTGGTCAGCGTGCCGTCGGCGTCCATGCGAACCGTCCGCGCTTCGCTGCGCGGGTGAAAGTGCAGCGCTTCGACGAAACAGCCTGCCTCGGCGAGTTCCTCCTTCAGCTGCGTGTGCCGTGACAGCACGTCCGCCTGCTGCTGCGGCTCGAGGGCCTCCCACGCACCGGCGATATCCGTCATCGAGATGGCGAATCGCATCTTTCTCCTCCTGGATCGTCCCGCCGTTCAGTTTCCGTCCGTCAGGATTCGGGCGCAACGACGGTCAGGTGGAACCGGGCGGTGGCCGGAGCCGGGCCATGGCGATGGCATCGACCATGGCGCCTTCGCGGAAGGCATAGTCCCGGTGTCGTCCTTCCGCGACGAACCCGTGTCGCTCGTAGAGCCGGATGGCGCGTGCGTTGTCGGCAAAGACGGTGAGTTCCACCCGGTGCAGGTTGAGCCAGCCATCGGCGATGGAAAGCGCTGCGCTCATCAGCGCGTGCCCGATGCCGCGGCCCGCATAGGCGTCGTGCACGCCCATGCCGATGCCCGCAGTGTGTCGTCTGCGCGGGTTCGGGGAGGTCATCAGGCCGATGTTGCCCACGGGCCGCTCGCCGTCGCAGGCGACGAGGGCATAGCGGTCGGTGCCCGGGCTCTTCAATCGCTCGCGCCAGGTGTGTGCGGAGGGGAAGGGCATCTGCAGGGTGCCGTAGTACGCGCCGGGCTGAGCGTAAATCTCGCGCAGCGCTTCGTAGTCCTCCGGCTCGACGGCGCGGATGGTGACCGTATCGCCGGTCGCGGTTTCGCTGGCCATAAAAAAACCCCTT
>JASFLG010000155.1:0-8599 GCA_050118205.1 Pseudomonadales bacterium | reverse complement strand
GCAAGCCGCTCGCGAATGCGGCCCAGCCGTTCGATGGTCTCGAGACATTCGGATTGATCGCTGGAAAGGTTACGCACGATGACGTCCGTGTACCCCATCTCGCGAAGTCGCAGGAACGCCTCCGCCACCTCGTTCTCGTCACCGAACACCAGTGCGTCCTCGGCAAATCCGCGGTAGCCGGACTCGACGTAGGGTGCCACCACTCGACGGGCTGCCTCGGCGCTCGCGCCGACGTAAACGTCCCGGCGGATGGCCACCGCGTCCGGCTGGCGGTCGAACTCGGCGCACGCCTGCCGGTAGCGGCCGAGGCTTTCCGCTGCCTGGGATTCGGTCAGCCCGGGAGAGGCCAGCCAGCCCTCGGCAAGGCGGGCGGTGCGCCGAATGGCACGGGGTGCCTGAGCGCCCACCCAGACCGACACCGGTTCCGGCGGCAACGGCGAGATGCGTGCCCGCTCGAGCGGCCAGGGACCGTCACGGGTCACCGTCTCCCCGCCCCACAGCCGGCGCAGGACATCCAGGCTCGCCTCGAAGGCCTCGGCCCGCTTACCGAACGGCGCACTCATGCCGGCGGCCTGCCGCCGGTCACCACCCAGACCGCACTGCAGGATGAACGGCCCTTCGGCGATACTCGCCAGCGTTGCCACCTGCTCGGCGAGCAGCACCGGATGCCACAGCGGCAGCAGGAAGAGCGCGCCGGCCGGCTTGTCACCCCACTCGGCCAGCATTCGCCCGAGAACCGGCGTGTTCTGGTAGTAAGGCGTGGGGGTGACGTGGTGATCGCCCACGAAGATTGAGTCGAGATCCGCGGCCCGGGCCGCCTTCGCCCGCTCGATCATTGCCCGGGCGCCGGCGCGCGGCTCGGCTTCCGGGTAGCTCGAGCAGACCGATATGCCGATACGCATGGGGTCGCTCAGATGTCCGGGAGACCGACCAGACGGTGCGCCAAAAGCCGCCCCCCGTCAAACAGGAAGTCACCCTCGAGGCGCTCGCCGCAGAGCACCCGCGGCAGCCAGAGCCGGTCGTCCTCCCACATCTGGTCGAACGGGAGCGCGTCGACCGGGCACCAGAACGGCCGCGCTTCCTCGGTCTCGACGGGCATGCCGGCATGCCGGGACGCGAGAAACACATAACCGTACCATTGCGGGCCGGCGAGCTCGACGAAGCGGAACTCCGCCTTCAGGGTGGCATCGAGAACGGTGATACCGGTCTCTTCCAGGGTCTCGCGGACGGCGCCTCCGAGCGGTGTCTCGCCGGGATCGATCTTGCCCCCGGGACCGTTGATCTTCCCGGCACCGTGCCCGCGCTTCTTGCGGATCAGCAGAACCTCGTTCTCCCGGCGCAGAAAGAGCAGCGTGCCCGTCTCGTCCGGCTGCCAGGCTTTGAGGCGTTCGCTCAATAGGGCGTCGAAATCCTCGGCTGCCATGGCGGGCCATTGTCGGTGCGCGCGTGCAGCGGATCAACGGAGGGGATTCCATCCGTGGTCACCAGCGCGGCCACGAACCGCTCGGCGATCCGCCGCCAGCCGTTCTCGAGCGCATGGCGCCGACAGCTGGCGCGGCTCACCAGCAGCGCCCTGCGCACCGCCGTGCCCAGGTCCACGTCCAGGGCGCCGTTCACGCCGGGGACCACGACGTCCTTCGGGCCGGTGACCGGATAGGCAGCCACAGGCGTACCGCAGGCGTTCGCTTCGAGCATGACCAGGCCGAAGGTATCCGTGCGGGACGGAAACACGAATGCGTCCGCTGCTGCATACTCGGTCACAAGCTCAGCACCTTTTCTGAAACCGAGCCATTGCACTTGCGGATAGCGTCGCTCGAGAACGGCCCGGGCGGGGCCGTCACCGACGACCACCTTGTCCGCCTTGAGGTCGAGGGACAGGAAGGCTTCCAGGTTCTTCTCCACGGACACCCGGCCCACGTAAAGCAGCCGCGGCCTCGCCCCCGTGCGCCGATCCGGGTCGGGCACGAACGCATCCGTATCCACGCCACGACCCCACACCACCAGGTTCGACAACCCCCGGCGCTCGAGCTCCGCGCAGTGCGACGCCGTCGTGCACAGCGTGAGGGCTGCCGGCCGGTGGAACCAGCGGATGATCCGATAGCCGAGGGACAGCGGCGTGTGCACCCGCTCGTTGAAGTACTCCGGGAACTTGGTGTGCAGGGAGGTGGTGAATGCCCGCCCGCGCTTTACCATCAGGCGGCGCGCGGCCAGACCGAGGCTGCCTTCGGTGGCGATGTGCACCGCGTCCGCCTCGAGCGCGTCCAGCATCCGCGTCAGCCGCTGCGGATTGATCACGATGGGGATCTCCCGGTATCCCGGCAGAGGCACGCTCTTGAACAGGCCCGGGTGTATGACCGATGTGGCAACACCCAGCGCGCCGAGGTGAGCGATGACCGACTGCAGCGTGGTTACCACGCCGTTGGTCTGGGGCGTCCAGGCGTCCGTCACGATCACGAGGCGGCGAAGGTATCGCGGGGACAGAGTCAGGGGCTGAGAGGCGGGGACGTTCATGGTCCGTCTCAGGCCGACAGCCGCTCGTCCTCGAACGGCAGCAGCGTGGCCGTCGCCTCCGGCGACTGACCCCAGTCGATGATGCGGAAGCCACCCCGCTCGTCTTCCACCAGCGCGGTGCAGCTTTCGACCCAGTCGCCGCAGTTCATGTAGCTCACGCCGCCGAAGTCGCCGATCTCCGCGTGATGGATGTGCCCGCAGATCACCCCGTCGTAGCCCTGCCGGCGGCAATGTCGGGCCAGCGCCTCCTCGTACTCGCCGATGTAGTTCACCGCCCGCTTCACCTTGTGCTTCAGCCACGCCGACAGCGACCAGTAACCGTACCCCAGCCGGTGACGCATCGCGTTCAGGAACCGGTTCAGCTCCAGCAGAATGGTGTAACCCACATCACCGAGCCAGGCGATCCAGCGGTGATAACGGGTGATCACGTCGAACTGATCACCGTGCACCACGAGGAACCGCCTGCCGTCGAGCGTATGGTGATCGGCCTCGTCGACGATTCTCAGGTTGCCGATCTCCAGCGGCGAGTGATCACGCAGGAACTCGTCGTGGTTACCGGTGACGTAGATCACCTCCGTGCCCCGCTTGGTCATGGTCAGCACCCGCCGGACCACGTTGATGTGGCTCTGCGGCCAGTAGATGCCGGCGGACTTCATGCGCCAGCCGTCGACGATGTCCCCCACCAGGTACAATTGATCGCAGGTATGATGCTTCAGAAACGACACCAGCTTCTCCGCCTGGCAACCCCTGGTGCCCAGATGGATGTCGGAGAGGAAGATCGCGCGAAGATGGGTCTTACCGGGCTCAGAGGTTGAACGAATATTCATTGATAACCCACTGATTGGTTTCGCGAAATCTATTTCCGGTCAATGATGCGGTCGTGACACATCCATGACGCTGACATGACAATTCACGAACTGTGAACAGGTGCGCGCTATGAGCGAAAAGTCATGAACGGAAAGTCGGAATCGGCGGGCGGCATCGCCCTCGAGGCGGTACGCGGCGACATTACCCGGGAGCGCGTGGATGCGATTGTCAACGCGGCGAACGAATCCCTGCTCGGCGGTGGCGGCGTGGACGGCGCCATCCATCGGGCCGCCGGACCGCGGCTGCTCGAGGAGTGTCGGAAACTGGGCGGTTGCCCGACCGGCGAGGCCCGCATGACCGCCGGGTACGATCTACCCGCGAAGCACGTGATTCACACCGTGGGACCGCGCTGGCACGGCGGCGGACACGGAGAGCCCGAGCTGCTGGCCTCCTGCTACCGGAGCTGCCTCGCGCTTGCCGAGCAGGCGCGGCTCGCCAGCCTGGCGTTCCCGGCGATCAGCACCGGCGTGTTCGGCTACCCGCTCGAAGCCGCCACGCGGATCGCGGTCGATACCGTGTCCGCGCACGAGGGTCGGCACGTGAAGCGGGTCCGCTTCGTGTGCTTCGACGGGGATACTCTGGCGGCCTATCGGGAGGCCCTGGCCGGGCCGATTCAGACCGGGTAGCGGTCCTCGAGCGCGGCGTAGAGCGTACGGGGGACATCCTCCGGATCGCAGGAGAGGCTTTCCAGCACCTCGACCAGGTGCTCGTTGTCCTCCCGACCTTGCCACAGCTTCTGGTAGTCGCCGCTCTTGTAACCGTGATCCTGGCGGAAGTTGTTGAGCACGTTCTTGCCCACGTACAGGCGGAAGAGCTCATCGAAACCCATGGGCAGCGCGCGCATCACGGCCACGAAGGGCCCCATCTGAAAACGCTGCTCGGCGAGGGTCGAGAGCGCGAGCTGCTCGACGGCTGCCCGGAAGGCGGCCGGATCCGCGGCGCGGTCATCCGGCTCGAAGACCAGCGGTGCGGCCGCCTCCTCCGAGAGCGCCTCGGCCCGCAGCAGATCGCTCAACCCGAAGTGCCAGATGTCCACGATCTCGAGCTTCACCTGGCCCGGATCCGGATGCTGCTGCTTCCACCACTTCCAGCCGAAATGGTCCATGAGCTCGGCACACTCCACCCAGATCGCCCGGTAGTACTCGTAGCCCTGGGTACGCCAATCGGGATGCACGTGCCGGTTGTGCGCCGCCTGCATCTCGGCCATGGTCCTGAGCATCTCGGCTGCGCGCGTATCCAGACTCAATTTCGCTCCTGATCAGCAGGTCGGGGCGGTTTCACAAAGCGGGCGGGGGAGATCCGTTTCGAGAGCCTCCGGACACCCGGGTGCGTAAGGTGGCCCGAGGATTATGCGGTATTCTTCCGGCCATGGCTAAGACGCACACAACCGCAATGGTGATGCATCCGGTCGTCAGGGACGAGCTGATGCGGCCGGATCACCTGAAGCGGCTGGCGGGCGCAACCCGGCTGGTGAGCGAGGAGCCCTTCCGGGATTTCCGTACCCTGGAACCCCACCTGCCCAGAATCGAGATCCTGCTCACCAGCTGGGGCTGCCCGCCCGTCACCCGTGAGGTCGTCGACAAGCTGCCGCGCCTGCAGCTGATCGCTCACCTGGCGGGAAGCGTAAAGGGGTTCCTCGACGACGTGGTCTGGCGGCGCGGCATCCGGGTGACCAATGCGGTGGCGGCGAACGCCATTCCGGTGGCCGAGTACACGGTCGCCGCGATCCTTTTCGGCAACAAGAAGGTCTTTCAGCTCAATCGGTTCTATGTCGAGCGCAGGGAGAACCGTGCCCCCTGGACCCGGGAGGCGCCCCGGGTGGGCAACTACAACAGGACCGTCGGCATCGTCGGCGCCTCTCACGTGGGCCGGCTGGTCATTCAGTACCTCAAGCCTTTCGACCTGAAGATTCTGCTGTACGACCCTTACGTCACGCCGCTGGCGAGCCGTCAGCTCGGCGCAATGAAGGTGGGTCTCTCGGAGCTCATGTCAGCCTCGGATGTGGTCAGCCTTCACGCGCCGCTGCTGAAGGATACGCAACGCATGATCGGCCCGCGGGAGCTCTCCCTGATGCAGGATCACGCGACCCTCATCAACACCGCCCGGGGCGGGCTGATCGATCAGCAGGCTCTGCTCGAGGAGCTCGAGAAGGGTCGCCTCTTCGCCATCCTGGACACCACCGACCCGGAGGTCCTCCCCCACGACTCTCCCTTCTACGACCTGCCGAACGTCTTCCTGACCCCCCACATAGCCGGATCACTCGGCGACGAGACGCAGCGCCTTACCGACTACATCGTCGCCGAGGTGGAACGATTCGCGACCGGCCGGGCCCTCAAGCATCTGGTCCGACGGGAACAGCTTGCCCGACTGGCGTAGAATCGCCTTCTCGTTAGGACGCAAGGGGATACCATGGACCTGTCTTACGGCCCGGAGTACGAGGCGTTTCGCCAGGAAGTTCAGGACTTCATCCAGGACAACCGGGAGCGGGCGCCCAAAGGTCGCGCCGGCCTCAGATCACCGGAAACGCTGGCCTGGCAGAAGCTGCTCATCGAGAACGGCTACGCCGCGCGAACCATCCCCAAGGAGTACGGCGGGTACGGGGCCGAGCCGGACATCCTGAAGTCACGCATCATCGCCGAGGAGTTCGCGCGCGCCAAGGTCAACGCCGGTCTCGGTGGGCAGGGCATTTCCATGCTGGTGCCGACCCTTCTGGAAATGGGCAGCGAAGCGCAGAAAAAGCAGTTCATCCGTCCCACCCTGTACGGCGAGATGATCTGGTGCCAGGGATACTCGGAGCCCGGCGCCGGCAGTGACCTGGCGAGCCTGCGAACCTCGGCCGTGCTCGACGGCGACGAGTGGGTGATCAACGGTCAGAAGATCTGGACCTCCACCGCCCACCTCGCGGACTGGATCTTCTGCCTGGTGCGTACCGAGCCGGAGGCACCGAAGCATCAGGGCATCTCCTTCCTGCTGTTCCGGATGGACACACCGGGGATCGAGGTCCGGCCGCTGGTGGACATGACCGGTAACGCCAACTTCAACGAGACGTTCTTCACCGACGTGCGCGTGCCGAAGGACCAGATCGTCGGGGCGCGCGGACAGGGCTGGCTGGTGGCGAACTCCATCCTCGGCAACGAGCGGGATTCCCTGGGGAATCCTGACGCGACCCTTTCCCGCCTGAATGCGCTCATCGATCTGATGAAGACGGAAACGGTCGACGGCCACCGGGCCATCGACAATCCCGTGTTCCGTGACCGTCTCATGCAGATACAGGGCCGCGTAATGGCCTTGCGCTGCAACGACCTCCGGGTGCTCTCGGCGCGCCTGAACAACGCGGATGCGCGACTCGCGCGCATGGTGGTCAAGCTGCAGGGGACGGAGCTTCGTCATGATCTGGAGGGCCTCGCCATCGACGTGATGGGCGAGATGGGACTCGCCTACGAAGACAATCCCTATCTCCGGGATCACGGCTCGTGGCAGAACCAGTACATGTTCTTCCTCGGCCTGATCATCGGCGGCGGAACGTCGCAGATTCAGAAGAACATCATCAGCGAGCGGGGCCTCGGTATGCCGAAGGAGCCCAAGTACGAGCCCGGCGAATTCGCCCGGTCCGGTCACTGAGGAGGACGTATGGAATTCGGATTGTCGGAAGAGCAGACGCTCCTTGCGGACAGCGTCAACCGTTACCTGGACGAGGCGAGCTCCCTGGACCGCGTCCGCGAGTTCGTGAAGGCACCGGAGACGGATGTCTGGCCCGGGCTGGTCGATCTCGGGGTGCCTGGCATCCTGGTGCCGGAAGCCGCCGGCGGCCTGAGCATGACGGCTCTGGATGCGGCCATCGTTGCCGAGGCGCTCGGCGCGCACACCGCCCCCGCCCCTTTTCTCGGCAGCGCCGTGATGGGGCCGGTCGCTCTTGCCGCGGCGGGGGTGGAGGCAGATGGCCTCCTGGCCGCCCTTGCCGGCGGCACCCGGCGCCTCGGCATCGCGATCAGCGAAGCCATCGCCGCCCGGGACGATGCGAACATCACGAGCGACGGCGACCGGCTCTCGGGTAAAGCCCTGTACGTCCTCGATTTCGGCGCAGATACGTATCTGGTCGCCGACCGGTCGAGGTCCCTCTATCTCGTCGATGCCGACGCAGAGGGGCTCAGCGGCCGGGCACTGACCACCATCGACAAGACGCGCCGTACGGGAGAGCTCGTGCTCGATCGGGTGGCCGCATCCCGAATCAGCGACGACCCGGCCGTGTTTCAGAGAATGCTGGACACGGGCCGGGTCATGCTCGCTGCCGACACCCTGGGTGCTGCGCAGAACATGCTCGATCAGGCCGTGGCCTATGCCAAGGAACGGGAGCAGTTCAATCGCCCCATCGCCTCCTTTCAGGCGGTCAAGCACATGTGCGCGGAGATGGCAGCCAACCTCGAGCCCTGCCGGGCCCTGGTCTGGTACGCCGCGCACGCCCTCGACGAGCTGCCGGCGGAAGCGACGCTGACGGCCTGCCACACCAAGGCCCAGCTCGCGGAGGTGGGCAAGTTCGTCGCCAAGACGGCCACCGAGGTGCACGGCGGCATGGGCTTCACCGATCTCGTTGGCCTGCACTACTGGTTCAAGCGCATCGGATTCAACCGGCAGATGCTCGGCTCGCCCGAGCTGCTCCGCGAAGAGGCGGCCCGGGTGCAGGACCTCGTAGCCTGACGCCCCATGAGCGATCCACGACCCGGTCTGCCCGCCCTGCCGCTGAAGAACGTGGTCGTGTTTCCGCAGATCGTCCAGCATCTGGCCGTGGGCCGGCGCCGCTCGATGGCGGCGCTCAAGGCCGCCGCGGAGGGCGGCCGGGAGCTGGTGGCCGTCGCCCAGCTCGATCCCGGTGTGGAGGAACCGGAACTCGCCAACGTGCACAGCGTCGGCACGATGGTGCAGATCAAACGCATCGAGCAGCACGACCAGGGTGCGCAGGTGATCGTTCAGGGCGCGTCCCGGGTACGCATAGTGGCTGCCGGCGAGGGCACGGACTATCTCAGCGTCCAGATCGAGCCCCTTCCGGCGCTCGCCATGCCCGCGGCGACCAGTGAGGGTGAAGCTCCGGCGGCGCATGCGCTGCTTCGGGAGAACCTGGCGAGAGCCCAGCAGATCGCCCGACTCATGGATGCGGAGAACGGGGCGCAGATCTACCAGCAGCTGATCGGCGCGATCAGCGATCCCGTTGTGCAGATGTACCGCA
>JASFLG010000154.1:0-8645 GCA_050118205.1 Pseudomonadales bacterium | reverse complement strand
GGAAGAGGCCATGCGCCTTGTGCTGACCGCCGGCATCCAGCGTCACAAGCCGGAGCAGGGCCCGGCATCAGCTGCCCGATAGCCCGCTGATCGCCAGGCCTGGACGCTGCTGTCAGGGCATGGTTTCGGTGAGGAAGTTCTTGAGACGGTGCTGCCAGACGATGACCCAGTGCGGGTTGGCGGCGCCCGTGCCGGCATACTCGGCGCCCGCGTAGCGGTTCATGACTTCTTTCAGCTTCCCCTCCTGGTCCGCGGCGAGGTCGACGAAGAAGAGGTGCTTACCCTGTCGCAGTGCCTCCTCGAAGCGCTTGAAGTTGGCGTTCTGGGTCTGGATACCCCAGAAACCGCCTTCCCAGGTGGCGAAGCCGAGGACGATGATGGCGAGGAACACGAACGGCCACCAGCCCGCGAGCGTCGTCGTCCAGCCGGCGAGATAGGCTCCGGTGAGCACGAGCGCCGCGCCGACGATGCCGATGACGAGTCCTCGCACGCCGGAGCGGATCAGGTCCTTCTTCATCAGCGACTGCACGTCGTGCAGCTGGTGGTGGTTCTCGGCGCTGGTATCGTCCAGCGTCAGCACGTGAATCTGCCCGCGCAGGGTGCCGGCCTGCTCCAGCTCCCGCTCGATGGACTCGAGCTGATCCAGGTCGGATCCGATCCAGTATTGCCGTTTGAGTTTCATGTTCCCTTCCTCCTCAACTGGTGAAGTGTCGGGTTTATCGATTGTCGGCGCCTCAACCATACAACATGAGACAATCCGATCCTCTGCTGATTCCCTCTCCGGCGCAACATCGGGGGTGGGGAGTCGATTCAGGCCGCTTCCTGGCTCCGGCCCGTTTCCAGGGCGGCCGAGAGCGCGTCTTCCACCGTCTCGAGCCAGACGATGTCGAGCTCGGCTCGGGCCGTTTCCGGTATGTCCTCGAGATCCTTCCGGTTGCGCGCGGGCAGCAGCACGGTGTGAATGCCGGCGCGCAGGGCGGCGAGCGTCTTCTCCTTGATGCCGCCTACCGGCAGCACGAGCCCCCGCAGGCTGATCTCCCCGGTCATGGCCACATCGCTTCTGACGTTGCGCCCGGTGAGCAGGCTCATCACGGAGACGAACATGGCCACTCCGGCGCTCGGGCCGTCCTTGGGAATGGCGCCAGCCGGGACGTGAATGTGCAGGTCGTTGGCGCCGAGCCAGTCGCGGCTCACGGGCAACCGGTCGAGCCGGCCCTTGGCCAGGCTGATGGCCGCCTGGGCGCTCTCCTTCATGACGTCGCCGAGCTGGCCGGTGAGGATCAGCTTGCCGGCGCCCGGCACCGCAGTGGTCTCCACGAACAGGATGTCGCCGCCGACCGGTGTCCAGGCGAGACCGGTCGCCACCCCCGGCACGCTGGTGCGCATCTGCACCTCCCGCTCGAACCTGCGCACGCCGAGCACGCCTTCGAGATCGCCCTCGGTGAAGTGCACCTGCTCCGTGACGCCCTCGGCTACGCGCATGGCGGCGTGACGCAGCAGAGCGCCGATCTCCCGTTCCAGGTTCCGTACGCCCGCTTCCCGCGTGTAGCCGTCGATCAGCGCCTCGATTGCCGACCGGTCGATGGTCGCCTGTCCGGGTTTCAGGCCGTTCGCTTCCGTCTGTCGTCCGATCAGATAACGCTCGGCGATCTCCACCTTCTCTTCCTGGGTGTAGCCGGGCAGCTCGATGACCTCCATGCGGTCGCGCAATGGTCCCGGAATGTTGTCGATCATGTTGGCGGTGCCGATGAACAGCACCTGGGACAGATCGAACGGCACGCCGAGGTAATTGTCGTTGAACGTGCTGTTCTGAGCCGGATCGAGCACCTCGAGCAGAGCTGAGGCCGGGTCACCGTGGATGCCGGCGCCGAGCTTGTCCATCTCGTCGAGCACGAAGACCGGATTTCGGCTTCCGGCCTTGCGGATCTGCTGGATGATCGCGCCCGGCATGGCGCCGATGTACGTACGGCGGTGCCCCCGGATTTCCGCCTCGTCGTGCATGCCCCCCAGGCTCGCGCGGACGAACTCCACACCGAGCGCCCGGGCGATGCTCTTTCCGAGCGACGTCTTGCCGACGCCTGGCGGACCCACGAAGCAGAGAATCGGGCTACGCCCCTCCGGATTGAGCTTGCGGACCGCGAGATACTCGAGGATGCGGCGCTTGATCTTCGCAAGCCCGTAGTGATCCTCGTCGAGGATCTGCCGTGCGCGTGCGATGTCGATGGTCTCGGGCTGGGCCGGTTTCCACGGGAGTGCCGTGAGCCAGTCCAGATACGTCCGCACCATCGAGTACTCGGTGGAAGCCTCCGGCATTCCGCGCAGACGTTTCAGTTCCCGCCGCGCCTCCTTCTCCACCGCCTCGGGCATGCCCGCCTCTTCGATGGTGGTCTCGATGGCATCGAGCTCCTGGGTCGTCTCGTCGTCACCAAGCTCGTGCTGAATGGTCTTCAGCTGCTCGCGCAGCAGGTATTCCCGTTGTCGCTCGTCAATCTTCTCCTTGCTCTTGGCGCCGATCTCCTGGGAAATCGTCAGGACCTGCAACTGCTCGGCGACGGCGGTAAGCACCGCATCGAGTCGCTCGCGCACGTCGATCGTCTCGAGCAGTTTCTGCTTCGCCGGGGCTGGAATGTCCAGCAGGCCGGCAACGGTATCCGCCAGAGTGCCCGGTTGCTTGATGCCTTCCAGGGCGGTATTGAGCTCTGCCGGAGCTTCCGGCAGCAGCTCGATGATTTCGGCCGTCTGCTCCCTGAGCAGCTTGACGCGCGCCTGCACCTCCGGGTCCAGCCGCTCCGACTCGCCGATCCGGTCGAATCGCGTAGCCAGGCAGGGCAGGCCGTCGACGAAACCGGCGGAACGGAAGCGCTGCTCGCCCTGGACGATGAGATGCTTGGTCCCGTTGGGCGCGGTGACGAAGCGAACCACGCTGACGACGGTTCCCACCTTGAACAGATCTTCCGGTGTGGGGTCGTCGACGGTCGGATCCCGCTGCAGCAGGACGCCGAGCTTGCGCTCGTCCCGCGCCGCAAGGTCCGCCGCGGCGACCGACATCTCGCGCCCGATGGAGATGTGAGAGACCGCACCGGGAAAAATGACCATATTGCGTACCGGAATGATCGGCAGCAGGTCGTCGGTGATGACGCTGTTCGATTCGAGGTCCTTGCTCATGATCGCTGACGCATCCTGCGTTGGGAGTTTCCCTCATATATGGGGTCTCATGAGCGCGAACTCAACGGACGCCGGTCAGCGACCGTCAACAAATCTGCTGATCGGAGCGGGCCGCGTGCGGGGCCCGGGCGGGTCAGTCGTTGCTGCTGTCGTGGTGTTTTACATCGCCACGCCGGATTCGGGCGTAGTCCTGAAGCTGCCGCCGTGCCGCATCGAACGCATCGCGAATCGACACGTACATGTCCTCGTGGGCATGATCGTCGCGCGGGTCGCGGGTCACGACGATTTCCTTGTCGGGCACCTCGATGGCGATGTGCAGGCGGTACAGATTGCCTTTGTGGTGGCGCCGGTTCGAGGCTTCCACCGTCACGCGGCAACTGATGATCTTGTCGTAGAACTGCTCGAGCTTCTCGGCTTTGGCGCGGATGTCCGCTTCCAGGGCATCCGATTTCGGAATGTCCCGCCAGGTGATCTGCAGAGGGTGCAGCACGTTGTTGATCCTTGGTTTCCAATGGGGACACCCGGCCGCGAACGGCCGGGTGCCGTGGTCGTTGCTCAGCTGATCGGAACCGATTGGCGCTTCGCCCGATCCGATTTGGGCAGCGTGACCCTGAGCAGGCCATCTTCGAACGTTGCCGATGCCTTTGCCGGATCGACGACGCTCGGCAGCGTCATGGTCCTGGAGATGAGCCCTCGGGCGATCTCCCGCCGGTGATACTCGCCCTTCTCGTCTCCTTCCTTCTCCGTCTTCTGGTACGTGGTCGCCTTGATGGTGATGCTGTCACCGCTCAGGGAGACGTCGATGTCAGCCTTCTTTACGCCAGGTAGCTCCGCCTCGACGACGAGCTCATCGTCGCGGTCGATCACGTTCATTCTGGGCATCTTGTGATCGTCGCGGAAGAGTGGCAGCGATGCCGGCAGCTCCCGGAACGAAGGCAGCCAGCCTCGCCGGAAGAAACGCTCGAAAGCCCGCTCCACCTCCTGCTCGATGTCGGAGAACGGGGTCAGCGTGCTTTTTCCGGACGCCGACTCCGGTGCCTCGGTCACCTTGATCTCTTTGTCGGCGGGTGCTGGTGTTTCGCTGGTTTTTGCCGTGTCTTCAGCCATGATAGGAATCCTCCTTCTCGTGTCAGCGATGAAGATGATGAAACCTGCAGCCAAGGCTGCAATCGGTAGAACTACCTACCGGGTCCGGCGAAGGCACTCAGCTCCAAAGGCGCGAGGAAGCCTTCATGAAACGCAGCATCATGATCATGGTGAGCACGCTGGCGTCGGTGCCGGGCTCGAAGAGGCTCGCCTCGTAGTACAGATACTCGGTCTTCGGCGTCTCGCCTACCGCCAGCACCCTGGCCCGGGTCTCGTAGTCGTGCTCGACGAGCACGGGCCCGCGGTGGTGCTGCAGCTCGATGGCGCCGAACAGCCCCACGCCGAAATCCGAGTTCCGCGGCAGGATGCTCCGCTCGGACGGCCGCAGCACCTGCACCTCCAGTGCCGGCGTGGCGATCCGCTGGCCGTACAGGGTCGCATCCGCGTAGGCGGGCAGCGGCTCGGTAATGACCTGCAGGCGCGATTCCAGAGCGTCGGCCGTGATCCTGGTGGGGACCCGCTCGCCGCTATGCCCCGCCGTGACACCCGCGAGAATGCGGATGTCCTCCGGTTCGGGCATCGCGGCGATACGCTGGCGGACCGTTGAGCCGGTATCCGTCCCGCCGACATTCGCCGTGCCGTCTGCCACCCGGTTCCCCCGCGCGTCGTCCATCCAGATCTCCACACGGTCCTCGCCCGGACGGGGTCTGCGCACGAACGCGCGCACAGGCTCGTTGTCCGTCGTCGCGTACTTGAAGTACAGGGACATGCCGCCGGTCGCGAGCCAGTCATCGCCGAAAACGGCGATCAGGAGCGGCGGGAACTGCTCCATGTGCAGCGAGCCGGCGACGGTGCCGCCGCGAAAGCCGAGCTTCTGCGCCGTGGCGTCGTCGTGAATGCTGCCCGCACCGAGATGGCGGGCACTGTTGCGCGGCGCGCGCATGGGACCCGCGAGCACGCCGTCGTCTTCGGTGTAGCTGAATGCTTCCTGCATATTGGTGTCTCCAATTCGATGCCGCTGGTGCGTCAGTCGGGCAGACCGAGCACACGCTTGGCGATGACGTTGCGCTGGACCTCTGAGGAGCCGCCGGCGATGGTGCCGGCTTTCCGGGCCAGCCAGAATCGGGTCTCCGCGAGCTCCCTGTCGGTGAACGGGGCGCCTTCCCAACCCAGTCCCTTCAGACCCATCAGGGAAACGATGAGCTCCGTTCGGCGGATTGTCAGCTCGCTGCGGCAGAGCTTGAAGATCGAGGTGGCGAAGGTGGCGGTCGTACCATCCGCGTTCTCCTCCCGGGCGCGCTTCTGGGTCAGCGCGAAGGCGGCTGCATCCATCTCGTGATCTACGACCTGGCGCCGCACATCCGGGTCGTCGAGCCTGCCGTTCGTCGCCGAACAGTACTCCAGGGCCACCTCGGGCACAGAGCGGGTCTGGGGAACGGCGCCTGAAATCGAGGAACGCTCGTGCTGCAGGAGGCGCTTGGCCACGGTCCAGCCCCGGTTGAGACGGCCGACCAGATCCTCTTTCAGGGCCCTTGCGTCGTCGAAGAAACACTCGCAGAACGGTGATGCGCCGCTGATCAGCCGGATTGGCCTGACCGTCACGCCGGGCTGGTCCATGGTGAACAGCACGAAGCTGATGCCCTCGTGCTTGGGTGCGTCCGGGTCCGTTCGCACCAGGCAGAAGATCCAGTCGGCGTACTGTGCTCCGGAAGTCCAGATCTTCGAACCGTTGATCAGGAAAGAGTCGCCCTGATCTTCGGCCCGGGTCTTCAGGCTGGCGAGATCCGACCCGGCGCCGGGTTCGGAATATCCCTGGCACCAGCGGATCTCCCCGTTCGCGATCTTCGGCAGGTGGCGTGCTTTCTGCGCCTCGGTTCCGTACTCGAGGAGCGTAGGGCCGATCATCGTCGTGCCCATTCCCGCTAGCGCAGGCGGCGCGCCGACGTCCGCCATGGCCTGCCGTAACGCGTGGTGCTCGGCGGCATCGAGACCCGCGCCGCCGTACGACCTGGGCCAGTGCGGTACCGTCCAGCCGCGCTCCACCATGGCATCGAAGTAACGCTGCGCGTCCGGATCGGTGATCGGCAGCTTCCGCCCGCCGCCGGAAACCGGCTCCCGACGCCCGCGAAGGCTCGCGGGACAGTTTGCGTTCAGCCACTCGGCAGCTTCTGCCCGAAACGTCTCGAGATCCATCGACGCTCCCCTTCCGGTCGATGCGCAACAGTAAACTTCAGTTCGTTCCTGATTGCGAGCCGGCTGGTTTTCCCGCAGGGTTGTTTGCCGAAACCATGCCGAAATCGGGAGGTGACCCCTGCACGCAATGACCGAATCTCTTCCCGCGTCCCCGGCCCAGCCCCGTGGCATCTGGGTGCTGTTCATCACCGAGATGTGGGAACGCTTCAGCTACTACGGCATGCGCGCGCTGCTGGTTCTGTACCTCATCGCTTCCACCGAAGGAGAGCGCGCCGGCGGCAACCCCGGATTCGGCTGGTCGGAGGAGTCCGCCTACCTGCTCTACGGGATCTACACCTGGGCCGTGTACCTCACCCCCATCCTCGGGGGGATACTGGCGGACCGGCTGCTCGGCACGCACCGTTCCCTGCTGATCGGGGGCTGGATCATCGCCGCCGGTCACATCTGCCTGGCAGCGACGGAACTGTTCGGGATCAGCGCCGGCCAGGCGGTGACCCTGCAGTCCGGCCCGGGCGCGCTGGTCTGCTTTCTCACCGGGCTCTCGCTGGTGGTGATCGGCACGGGTTTCTTCAAGCCCTGCGCCTCGGTCATGGTGGGTCAGCTATACGAAGAGAACGATCCGCGCCGGGATGGGGGCTTCACCATCTTCTACATGGGCATCAATGTCGGCGCGTTTGCGGCGCCGCTGGTGGCCGGTACCCTCGGTGAGACGGTGGGCTGGCACTGGGGCTTCGGCGCGGCCGCGGTGGGCATGATTCTCGGGCTGTGCTGCTACCAGGCGCTCCGGCCCCGCTATCTGGACGGCATCGGTCTGGCGCCGGACCGGCCGGAGACGTCGCACGGGCGCTCCGGTCCTGCGTCGGTGTCCCTGTCGTCGGTGGAGGTGCAGCGGATCGCCGTGATCCTGATCCTCGCGTTCGTGGGCAACATCGCCTTCTGGGCCGCTTTCGAGCAGGCCGGCAGCTCCATGAACGTGTTCGCCGCCCAGAGCACGGACCGTACCATCTGGGGCTTTCTGAGCGAGCCGTTTCCCGCGACCTGGTACCAGGCGGCAAATCCTGCTGCAGTCATTCTGTTCGCGCCTCTGTTCGCCTGGCTGTGGGTGGCACTTGGCCGGCGCAATCGGGAACCGAGCACGCCGGTGAAGTTCGCTATGGGGCTGTGGCTGCTGGGCCTGGCGTTCATTGCCATGGTGTTCGGAGCGATGCAGGCACGGGACCACGGGCTGGCAGGACCTCAGTGGCTGCTGATCACCTATGTGGTCTACACCTGGGGTGAGCTCTGCCTGTCGCCGGTGGGGCTGTCCATGGTCACCAAGCTGAGTCCCGCCCACCTCCAGTCGCTGATGATGGGCGTGTGGTTCTTCACCTTCTCGCTGGCGAACCTCGCGGGCGGGCTGATCGCCCGCTTCTCGGTGCGACTCGCGAGCGGCGAGTGGACGTTCCTGATCGACGGGCTACCCGGCTTCTACCTGCTGCTGGTGCTGGTGCCCTGCGCGGTCGGGACCCTGATCCTCGCGATGACCCCCTGGCTCAAACGGCTCATGCACGGTGTGCATTGAACGTGGGGGCGGATGGATCGCTAAGGCTTCTCCGAGAGCTGCACGAGCACGCCGTTCGCCGATCCCGGGTGCACGAACGTGCCGCCGATGGTGCGAACGCCTTTGCCGTCGAGGTCGGCGACGGTCGCCTTGACGTCGTCCACGGCGAACGCCACGGTGTGGATCCCGTCTCCCAGCTTCTTCAGCGATCCGCTGATGGGCGAGCCGTCCCCGGTCGGCGAGATCAGCTCAAGAAACGTGCCGTTGTCGAAGTGGTAGAACGCCTGGTCTGCCTGCAGCGCGTCCGAGTGCTTGCGCTCCGGCTCCATGCCCAGAATGCGGTTGTAGCCGGCGATGGCGGCGTCCAGATCTGCGACGCGCACGACCACATGGTCGACTCCTTTGAATGCCATGATTGCTTTCTCCCCGTTGATGTGCAGGGACGATGATACTGCACTCCTGTCCGGCTGCGCGCAGGTCCCGACCTCCCGGACGTGCAGCCGGTATCGCTGATGCGTCGAGACCGTGAGGTGCGTGCCAAGATGTCCCTAGATCACAAGGGCGTGAGGGTCGCCTCCCTGGCACTGGTTCTGATGCTGGTCGTGGTGCTGACCGGCTGTGCGGCGCGCCGGTGTCCCATCTGCGCGGATACTCGGCCACC
>JASFLG010000153.1:0-8656 GCA_050118205.1 Pseudomonadales bacterium | reverse complement strand
TCATCCGATCGACGAGAAACTCGGACGAATAGAAGTCATCCGGCAGGGTGGCAGGGGCTCCGTCCTCGAACCAGGGTGCCGTCTCGTAGTAGGGCATGTAGGGTTTCTGCTCCCAGTTGTCGGCACCGGACGCGTCCAGGGCGAATGAACGGTCGAAGCCGTGCGCGTTCGGCAGATCCTGCGGTCGGCTGCCCAGATGCCACTTGCCCGTCATGTAGGTCCGATAGCCGGTGCGGCGGAGCCGGTCCGCCACCGTATCCACGCCGTCGACCAGGTGCATGGCATAGCCCCGCTCCGCGGACTGTGCTGCGTCGAGCACTTCCGGAATGGTGGCCACGCCCGTGAGATGGTTGTCGAGCCCGGTCAGCAGCATGGCCCTCGACGGCGCGCACAGAGGCGACGTGTGGTAGTTGCTGAAGCGGACTCCGTTGTCCGCGAGCGCGTCGATGTGCGGAGTGCGTGCCTCCCCGCCGTAGCCGCCGAAATCCATGAACCCGGCGTCGTCCACGAGGATCACCACGATGTTCGGCGGCGACCATGACGACGCTGCCTGCGTGCTGCCCGCAACGCCCAGGCACAGGCCGGCCAGCAACAGCACGCTGAACGCGCGCGTGTGATCGAAGGCACAGGCCACGTACCACAGCGGCCAGACGTCGGCCGGATAACCGGGCGGCGGGGCCGCCGGTGCGTCCGCCGAGCAGACGCGCCAGCAACGCAGGGCCTTCGGGAGCGCCAGCAGCACGAGAGCCGCCGGCCAGGGCAGCCAACCGAGCCCGATCAGTGCAACGCATCCCACGTACTGCGCGATGAGCATGCCGCGCACCCAGCGCAGGGCTCGAGTCGCGCCGAGCCGGACCGGCAGCGTCGCCACCTGCTTCGTCCGGTCGAAGTCCAGCTTGTCGATGTGCTTGCCGAAGATCACCGCGCTCGGACCGAGCGCGTAGACGAGTCCCACCGATGCAACCTGCCAGCTCCACGTACCGGTGACCGCAAAGCCGGTCCCGCCCACCATGAGAGGACCCCACACGAGCAGCACGGCGACCTCTCCCAGCCCCCACTGCTTGAGAGGCCACGTGTAGAAGAGCAGGAAGAAGCCGCCGAGCAGAAAAGGCACGAGCAGTCCAGGACCGACGGACCACACGAGCCAGATCCCGGCGAGCGCCGCCAGGCCGCCTGTCCAGGCCACGTAGGCGACGAGCTCCCCGCGGCTCAGCAGCTTGTCCTCCAGCACATGGGCGCCGTAGCGGACCCGGAAGTAGTTGCCGTCGTCGATGCCACGAACGGAGTCGGTCAGATCATTGAGCTGATTGTTGGCGGCGTGCGCAAGCAGCAGACCCAGCGTACAGACCAGCCAGTTGACGACGCTCCAATCCGGAGCCGACAGGGTTACCAGGCCGCCCACCGCTGCCGACGTGAATGTCATCACCAGCACCGCGGCACGCGCGGAGATCAGCCAGCGCACCGGTAGCGAGGTTGTGCGCCAGGCGCCCGCGCTGACGTGGGGAATGGCACTGAGCGCCTGGCCCAGGGTGACACGCTCACTCACGGTCGTATCCGCGCCGACGGGCCGCGCTCGCGGAATCACGGCGCCGCAGGCACCCCGAGCGATTCCAGATTGCGGACCAGATCGGCACCTGCGGTGCGCGGGTCCACCGCCTTGTCGATCCGGCGGATGATGCCCTCGCCATCGATGTAGAAGGTCCAGCGTCTGGCGTAGCCGGAATCCGCGAGCACGCCGTAGGCGGCCGCGGTGGTCTTGTCCGGATCGGCCAGCACTGGAAAGCTCGCCTCGTTCTTCTCGGCGAAGGCACGGTTGTCCTCCGCGGTGTCGGTGCTCGCCATGAAGTAGGCCACGTCAAAGCCTCTGATTTCCCGGTCGCTGTCACGCAGCGCCTTGCACTCGAGGGTTCAGCCGCCGGTGAAGGCCTTGGGGAAGAACGCAATCACCACCCAGGAACCACGCAACTCGGAGAGCGTGTGCGTCCCGCCGTCAGATCCGGGTAGACTGAACCCGGGAGCGGGATCTCCTACGCCCGGTGCCGCATGGGCGGCCAGGCTCGCAAGGCCCGCTGCGAGCACCAGCCACCGGATCGTTCTGCCCGCACCGGCTGGCCGTGCTCGGGAAATCCGCATCATGATCGTCGACCTCGAAACCTCTGTGCTGAAGAGTATACACGGGCCCATCTCCCTGACCGACAGACCGGACCTGCGCGCGGGGCTGTCGCGCTTGTCTGATCTGATCCGGTTCGCCATGCTGACGCGGATCCCAATCATCCGAGGACACCATGAGCCCACAGGTCTACCTGCATCACTATCCGGCATCGCTGTTTTCCGAGAAGATCCGGGTCATGCTCGGCTATCTCGGGGTGCCATGGCGGTCCGTGGAGATCGCGTCCATCATGCCCCGTCCGCTGCTCATGCCGCTCACCGGCGGGTACCGGAAAACGCCGACGCTGCAGATCGGCGCCAACGTCTACTGCGATACCGCGGTGATCACCACCGGGCTCGTCCGCCACACCGGGGATAAGACGCTGTACGCGCCCGGATTCCTCGCCCACCGGGTGGCCGAGTGGGCGGACAGCACGCTGTTCCGCGTCGTGGTGGCGATGAACTTCCGCCCGGAGGCGATAGGCGCTTTCATGAACCGGCTGTCCGCCGAGGAGGTGGCGGCATTTCAGGCCGACCGGGCGGAGCTCGCTGCCGGAGCTCCCATCGTCAGCGTGCCGCCGGACTCGGCAATCACCACATTTGCCGCTTATCTCAACCAGCTCGAAGGCTCGCTTCAGGCGAGTTATCTCTTCGGGGATGCACCCAGCATTGCCGACTTTTCCGTCTATCACTGCCTCTGGTTCGTCGGCCAGAACCCGGTGAACGCGGCTTTTCTCGAGCCGTACCCGGCGGTCGGTGCCTGGATGTCGCGTATGGCGGCGTTCGGTCACGGTGACGTCACCGACGCCAGCGCGCAGGACGCGCTCGAGCACGCCGCCGCGAACGAGCCGGAGCTCCCCTCGCTCGCGGCACTGAACCTTCCGGGCCTCGCAGTCGGCGACGAGGTCACCGTGAGCCCGACCGACTACGGCCGCACACCGGTCGCCGGGCGACTGGTCGCGGCAAGCAGCGAAGAGATCGTTCTCGAGCGCGAAACGCCGGAAACGGGGCGGCTCATGACCCACTTTCCGAACATCGGCTTTCACATCACACCGGCCTGAGGAGCACACTCATGAAGATCGGCTATTTCGGTTTCAACAACGGTCCCCTGGGACAGCCGGAGACCATGGTGCCGATTCTGCGTGCCATCGAGGACGCCGGCTTTGAATCCGCCTGGACGGGTGAGCATGTCGTGGCCATCGATCCCCAGGAGCCTCCGTCGCCGGTGCCGCCGGACTTCCCGATGCTCGACACCGTAGCGTCCCTGTCGTTCGCCGCCGGTGTGACAAGCCGCCTCAAGCTCGGCTCCGGCATCATCCTCCTGGCGCAGCGCAATCCCGTGGTGCTGGCCAAGGAGCTGGCCAGCCTCGACGTGCTGTCCGGCGGCCGGCTGCTGTTCGGCGTCGGCGTCGGCTACGTGAAGCGGGAGTTCGACGTGATCGGCGTGCCCTACGAGGAGCGGGGAGCGAGGGTCAGCGAGCACATCGAGGCGATCCGGACGCTGTGGACGCAGGACCGACCGGATTTCGATGGCCGCTTCACGCGCATCCACGGCGTGCAGTCGAAACCCCTGCCCGTGCAGAAGCCACACCCACCAATCATCGTCGGCGGCATGTCGGACGTCGCCTACCGGCGCGCGGTGCGTCAGGGAGACGGCTGGTATGGCTTCAACCAGACCGAGGAATCCACCGCCGCCTCCGTGGAAGGGCTCAGACGCGCCGCCGTCGCGCTCGGGATGGAAGACCGGCTGGGGGCGCTGGAGATCTCTGTCACCCCGAACGGGCCCGTGGATCGAGACCGGCTGAAGCGATTCGAAGATCTGGGCGTCTCCCGGCTGATCCTGCTGCCAAGACCGGCGGCAGGTGCGGCCACGGCGCTCGACGGCATTCGGCGCTTCGTGGAGCAGACGGCACAGACGCTGGAACTCGGGTGAGGAGACCCCGGAGCGCGGAGTTCCGCCCCGGGCCAAAGAGAACGCCTTTATAGCAGTCTGCCGCGGGCTGCTCAAATCCCCTAACGTGCCCGGACACGATAGCGGGAGCGTTCACCATGCAGGACATCAGCACAACGCAGCTCACAGACATGCTGCGTCGCAGCGGCCGGCTCCGCTCCGGCGAGGTCACGTCCGCCAGGATCACCGCGGGCGACCATCGGACGATGCTGTCCGGCATCAGGGAGGTCGAGCTCCACTACAGCCCGGACAGTGACGGCGACGCGCCGGAGCACTGCCTGCTGAAAACGGTGGATCCCGGCATGTTCGCTCTCGGCCGCGCGGAGGTGCAGTTTTATCAGCTCGCCGCAGGCTCTCAGCACGCCGCAGGCGCTCAGCACACCGCAGGCGCTCAGCTCGCTGGTCTCGCGGCGTGCTACGGCACGCTGATCGACGAGGAGGCGGGCCAGGCCGCCGTGCTCCTCGAGGAGGTGACCGGGCTCGCTCCGGTCACCGAGTGGCCCATACCGCCGGCCATGTCCAGCTGCGAACGCATGGTTACGGCGCTTGCCGGCATCCACTCGTTCTGGTGGGGCAGCGACGTTGCCGCCGGCCTGCGCGCGGAGCGTCCGCTCCCCCAGCTCGACGTGCCACGACTCGAACGGTGTGTCGCCGGGCTCGCCGACCGGCTGGGCGACGCCCTGGCGTCGGAACGGCGCGCACTGCTGAACCTGCTCCTCGACCGCTATCCCGCGCAGCACGAAGCGCGGATCGCGGCATCCGGCCGTCACACCATCGTGCACGGGGACGCCCACACCTGGAACTTCCTGGTGCCGGCGGACACGGCGCGGGCACCGATCCTGATCGACTGGCAGCTGTGGGGGATCGACCTAGGCGCCGCGGATCTCGCCTACATGATCGGTCTGCACTGGTTTCCGGAGAGAAGACGGCGGTTCGAGCGATCGCTCATCGACACCTACACCGACGCCCTGGCGGCTCGCGGCATTCCCTACCCTGCCGACCAGGCCTGGCAGGACTATCGGTTGCTGGTCGCCGGGCTCACCCTGCGGGTCGCCATCTACTCGGAGGTGATTCCCGCCAGCATCTGGTGGCCCCACCTGGAGCGCGCCTGCCTCGCATTCGAGGACCTGGACTGCAGAGCACTCCTCGACTGATCGGCTGCTGCCACACCGCTGTCAGTAGCGGCCTGCTAGGCTCCGCCTGTCACAGCCGCGAGAGAGTCCGATCATGGGCAAAATCCACCAGTCGCTCACCCCCGATCTGGTCGAATTCATCCAGCGACAGCACATGTTCTTCGTGGGCAGCGCACCGCGCGCGGACGATGGACACGTGAACGTCTCTCCAAAGGGTACGGACTCTTTCCGGGTGCTGGACGACCGAACGGTGGCCTATCTGGACCTGACCGGCAGCGGTGTGGAGACCATCGCCCACGTGAAGGAGAACGCCCGCCTGGTCATCATGTTCTGTGCGTTCGAGGGCAAGCCTTTCATTCTGCGTCTGCACGGCCGGGCCGAGGTTCTGGAGCCCGGCCAGGCCTCATTCGCCGAGCTCGCGCGCCGGTTTCCCGATCCGGCTGGGCGCCGGGCGATCATCCGCCTGCACGTGAACAGGATCGCCGACTCCTGCGGCTGGACCGTGCCGCTCTATGAGTATCGCGGGGTGCGCGACTACTACGACAACCACGCCGCCAGGCTCGGGCCCGAAGGCATCCGCAGAGCACAGATCGCCGGCAACGCGACCAGCATCGACGGCCTGACCGGACTGGACGTGGATGCACTGACCGCACGGAGCTGAACCCCGCCGTCGAGGGTGGCGCTGGCACGACTAATGCACACCTCGCGGCAACGGCAGCGAAGCGGTTATCGCGCCGGCTTTCAGCACAACAATGGTGCACAAGGACGGCGATTCCGCACCGCCTGCTACTTTCAAGGTCAGGCAGACCCCGGTCACGCAAAGGAATCTCACCACCATGCACAAGCTCGGCTTCACGGACGCATCCTTCCTACACCTCGAACGCAACGGCGCTCCCATGAGCATCGCGTCGGTCCAGCACTTCACGGTTCCGACCGCGGACTTCGACATATCCGCCTACTTCCAGCGGCTGAAGCGGTACCTGGCAGCCCGCGTGCACGGCATTCCGTTCATGACCCGGCGCCTGAAGCGCACGCCGTTCGACCTGGACCAGCCCGTCTGGGTCACCGACCCCGACTTCGACATCAATTGCCACGTGTTCCGCACCCGTCTGCCGGCACCGGGCACGGATCGCCAGCTCGCGACCCTGATCGCCCATCTCCACGAGCAGCCCCTGGATCGCAGCCGCCCGCTCTGGGAGATGCACCTGATCGACGGGCTGACCGACGACACGTTCGTGCTTTACAACAAATACCACCACGCGGCGATTGACGGCGTTTCAGGTCAGCAGATTCTGAACGTGCTCTACTCCGACAGCCCGGACTCGAGCCCGCAGCCGGCAGCCCGGACCCGGGCCGACCTCGCCGAGAATGGTGAGCTCGTGTTCAACGCCATGATGAACCTGACCCTGCAGCCGCTCGAGCAGCTCGCGCGCATGGGCGAGCGGATGCGGGCCGCTTCCCGGATCGCCGCGCTGCTGCGCAACGCGCCGGACGATGCGGCGACAGCGAGCGCTCCGGCCACCCCGTTCGCCGTCCGGGTGAGCCCCTACCGCAACTTCGCCACCACCTCCCTGCCCCTGAACCAGATGCGGCTGCTCGGGAAGCGGGTGGGCGCTTCGGTGAACGACGTGCTGCTCGCCGTCTGCGCGGACGGACTGCGCCGGTACCTGGAACGGCACGACGCCCTGCCGGCCGCGCCGCTGCTCGCCGGCATCCCGGTTTCGCTGCGCTCGCACGGCGACCGCAGCTTCAACAACAAGGTGGCAATGCTGCGCGCGTCGATGGCAACAGACGTCGAAGGCCCGGCCGAGCGCCTGGTGGCGATCAGCCGCTCCACCCGCGCCGGAAAGGAGCTCCTCAACGAAGCACGGGCGCTGATTCCGGACGATGTGCACATGCCAGGGCTTTCCTGGATGCTGCAGAGCGCGGTGAACGTGGCCGACCGACTGAATCTCGGCAACGTGCTCACGCCGGCCTGCAACGTGATCATTTCCAACGTGCCCGGACCGCGCAAGACCCGCTATCTGCTCGGCGCCGAGATGCTGACCCACCACCCGGTCAGCATCGCCGCCGACGGCAACGCCCTGAACATCACCGTGCAGAGCTACAAAGGCCGTCTGGACCTCGGCATCACCGCCTGTCTGGAGGCCGTGCCCGACGTCGAGGCGCTCCGAGATGATCTGGACGCGGGGTGGGAAGCGCTCGTGGCCGCCTGCGAGCCCGGTCGGCTGCAGATCGCCGCCTGAGCCCACCTCAGCTCACGAGCTTCCTGAACCCAGGCGCGCACCGGCTCGCTGCCTCACTGAAAGCCGACCAGGTGCGGTATAGTCCGCGCCATGGCGGTTTCGTTCACCCTCAACGGGTTGGCGCAGTCGGTGGATGTGGACCCGGCCACCCCGCTCATCTACGTGCTCCGCAACGAGCTGCTGCTGCACGGCGCCAAGCTCGGCTGTGGGCTCGAGCAGTGCGGCGCCTGCGTCGTGCTCGCGGACGGTGCTCCGATCTACGCATGTACCACGCCTCTGTCGGACATTGCCGGTGCCTCGCTCGAGACCGTCGAGGGTCTCGCGGACGAGCACGGCCGTCTGCATCCCCTGCAGCAGGCGTTCATCGAGGTCAACGCCATGCAGTGCGGCTACTGCAGCGCCGGTATGCTGATGCGGCTGAAGGCCCTGCTCGATGAGCATGCAAATCCCTCCCGGGAGGCGGTCATAGAGGCCCTTGATGGGCATCTCTGCCGGTGCGGCGCACACCCGAGAGTTCTGCACGCCGTGGAGCGGGCCGTGGCCATCCGGACGGTCGGGCACCAGTGAGCCTGCCGCCGCCGATCGAGCGTACACCGGCGCTGGACCGCTGGCTGGCTTTCAACGAGGACGGCTCGGTGACGGTGCTCACCGGCAAGGTGGAGCTCGGCCAGGGCATCAAGACGGCGCTCGCGATGATCGCGGCCGAGGAGCTCGACGTCTCGTTCGGTCGCATCCGCGTGCAGACCGCGGACACCGAGCTCACCCCGAACGAGTTCGTCACCGCCGGGAGCATGTCCGTGGAGGACAGCGGCAGTGCCGTGCGCACCGCGAGCGCCACGGCTCGCGCCTATCTGCTCACGCTCGCCGCCGAGGTTCTGCGCGTGAGCCCGACAACGCTCTCCGTCGAGGACGGCACGATCAGCTCGAGCGAGGCCAACGAGCAGACAGACTACTGGTCGCTGCAGGGCGGCCATCCTTTCGGCATCACCATTCGCGAGCCCCCGGCGTTGAAGAACCCGCACGCCTACGCCCTGGTCGGGACCCGGCAACGACGCCTGGACGTTCCGGACAAGGTGCAGGGCAACGTCGCTTTCGTGCACGACATGACCCTGCCGCACATGCGCTACGGCCGGCTCGTGAAACCGCCGGTCCCGGGTGCCCGACTGGTCGATGCGCCG
>JASFLG010000152.1:0-8702 GCA_050118205.1 Pseudomonadales bacterium | reverse complement strand
CCACGTCCTCGCCGACATAGCCGGCTTCCGTGAGCGTGGTGGCATCGGCGATGGTGAACGGCACATCGAGCAGACGCGCCAGCGTCTCGGCCAGCAACGTCTTGCCGCTGCCGGTGGGGCCGATGAGCAGAATGTTCGACTTGGAGAGCTCGACGTCGTCCTTCTTGCCGGTGTAGTTCAACCGCTTGTAGTGGTTGTACACGGCCACCGAGAGCACCTTCTTGGCGTGTTCCTGGCCAATCACGTACTCGTCGAGGATCTCCTTGATCTCCTGCGGCACGGGCAGACGGTCGCTCTGCTTCGTCTGGCCGCCTTCCGAGACCTCCTCGCGGATGATGTCGTTGCAGAGCTCGACGCATTCGTCGCAGATGAACACGGAGGGTCCCGCGATGAGCTTGCGCACCTCGTGCTGGCTCTTACCGCAGAAGGAGCAATACAGGAGCTTCCCTGAATCGTCGCCCTTCCCGCTATCGTCTGCCATAGTTTCGCCTCTTCTTGCTACTGGGGATCAGCTTCCGGGGACGAGACCCCGGGATCAGCTCCGGGCGGGCCGCTCTACAGCGAGCCGCTTGGCGCCGCCCCACGCCACTTTCCATGGATCGGCTCGCGCCGCTTTCCATGGATCGGCTCGCGCCGCTTTCCACGGATCGTTTCGCGATGATCAGCACTCTGTCTCTCTGTGCCCGGCATGCGATTTGCCACGCACAGACTCGCCTCGGATCCCGATATGAATACCTTGCGGCGTCGACCGCTATATTGCAACCCCTTGAGTTTCCGGGAATGTGCCGGAAATGGTTACTGACCTACGGCTTTCGCAAGTGGTTTGCGCGGAGACTGTACGGAGTCGATCAGGCCGTAGGCGACGGCCTCGTCCGGCCCCATCCAGAAGTCCCGGTCGGTATCCTCTGCGATCCGCTCCACCGGTTGACCGGTGTGCTCGGCGAGCATCAGGTTCAGCCGCTCGCGCATGAGCAGGATTTCCTTGGCCTGTATCTCGATGTCCGCGGCCACACCCCGGGAGCCTCCTGAGGGCTGGTGAATCATCATCCGCGAGTTGGGCAGGCAGTACCGTTTGCCGGGCGTCCCGGCGGCCAGCAGAAAGGAACCCATGCTCGCCGCCTGGCCGATGCACATGGTGCTGACGTCGGAGCGGATGAACTGCATCGTGTCGTAGATGGCCATCCCGGCCGTGACGCTGCCACCCGGGGAATTAATGTAAAGATGGATGTCTTTATCCGGGTTCTCCCCTTCCAGATAGAGGAGCTGGGCCACCACCAGGTTGGCGACGTTGTCCTCGACCGGCCCGACCATGAAGACGATCCGCTCCTTGAGCAGCATGGAGTAGATATCGTAGGCACGCTCACCGCGAGCGGACTGCTCGACCACCATGGGCACGAGCCCCAGGTTGGTGATCGGATCGTTGTAGGCGTCTCTTGAGGTCATCGTTAGCTCCTGAAATCGCAGCGAAAGTTGCTCGTTGCCGGCGTGCGTCGGTGCGGCCTCTCGGCTGCGCAGGCTATCGCGTCTCGCCCGTGGCAGCCTCACCCGGGTCGGCCGCCTCCGCTTCGCCCGTATCGGCGGTTTCCACCTCGGCGGCCACCGCCTGACCGCTGATCACCTCCGTGTAGGTGGATGAGACCACCTCCACGTCGGCTTGTTCCAATATATGGTCCACGACCTGATCTTCCAAGACCGCCATCTCGATCTGCTGGAGCTGCTCCGGGTTGCTGTAGTAATACCGCACAACCTGCTCCGGTTGGGCGTAACCCGCCGCCAGGGTCTCCACCCGGGCACGCACCTTGTCGGGATCCGCCTTCAGACCCGTCGAAGAGACAAGCTCGTTGACGACCAAGCCCACGGTCACCCGCCGCTCCGCCTGCTCGGTGAACAGATCGTCCGGCAGATCGATCTCCGGCGTGCGGCCGCCCTGCCCGTACATCTGGAACTGCTGCAGCATCTGCTGCTTCTGCTGCTGGATCTCGTTGGCGACCATGGCCTTCGGCAGCTGCACCGAGTGCAGCTGAGCGAGCTGATCCATGACCTGGCTCTTCACCTGGTTGTTCGCCGCGGCCTCCATCTCCCGCTCCATGCTCTCCCGCACCTCCGTGCGGAACGCCTCGAGCCCTCCCTCCTCGACCCCGAAGCCTTCGAAGAACGTCTCGTCGAGCGCGGGCAGCGACGACTCCTCCACTTCCTTGATGGTCACCGAGAAACTGGCGGTGCGGCCGCGCAGATCCTCCTTGTTGTAAGTCTCGGGAAAAGTGGCGGCAAACTCGCCCGATTCGCCTTTGGCGAGCCCCCGTACGCCCTGGTCGAAGTCCTCGATCATCTGGCCGGTACCGACCTCGAAGGTCACGTCCTCGCCGCTGCCACCGTCGAATGCCTCGCCATCGATCGTGCCGGTGAAATCCAGGGTGACCCGGTCGCCTTCCTGCGCGCCGCGCGTCACGGACGACCAGGTCTTACGCTGCTCCCGCAGGCGCTCGATCATCTGCTCGAGATCCGCATCGGTCACTTCCGCTTCGGGCTTCTTCACCTTCACGCGGTGGAGGTCGGCGAGCTCCACCACCGGAAAGACCTCGAAGGTGGCCGTGAACTCGAAGTCGATGCCCGGGTCCATCTTCACCACTTCGAGATTCGGAGACCCCGCCGGGGACAGCGCTTCCTGCTGCACCGCCTCCACGAAGCTCGACTGCATGAGCTCACTCGCCACTTCCGCCCGCACGGACGGGCCGAACCGGCGCCGCACCTCGCGCATCGGTACCTTGCCGGGCCGGAACCCCGGCAGCCGGATCTGCTTGGCCGCCTCGCCGAGTCGATCGGCGATCTTCTCCTCGAAGGCCTCGGACGGCACGGTGATGGTCAGGCGTCGTTCCAGACCGCTGGTGGTTTCAATGGAAATCTGCATGGCTCGGCTTTCGGTCTCGAGTGAAGGCATGGAGGCGGATGCCCCTGGGGAGACATCAAGGGGCGTCCACCCGGGCGAAGCAGCGCATTCTAACGCCTGATCCGCAACTTACAACGCTGCCCGGGCGTCAGCGCAGCAGGTTGTTGCGCGCCACCTCCACGAGCTCGCGGAACCGCCCGTCGAACACCGCCTTGATGCCGAACAGCATGGAGCCACCGACCTGTTTCGCCTCGAGCTTGGGCGGCATCACCAGCTCGACACGGTTCACCTTCACATCGAGCAATGCGGGCCCGTCGTGCGCCAGCCAGCGGCTCATGGCGCCTTCCAGGTCGCCGGCATTGTCGACGCCGATGCCGAGCACGCCACAGGCATCGGCCAGCCGGGCGAAGTCCGGATTGGTCAGGTCGGTGTAGGCGTCGAGCAGGCCCTCGACCCGCTGCTCCATCTCCACGAAGCCGAGCGAACCGTTGTTGAAGACAAGGAGCTTCACCGGCAGCTCGTACTGGACGAGCGTCATGATGTCGCCCATCAGCATGGCGAAGCCACCGTCTCCGCAGAGCGCGATCACCTGACGGCCCGGGTAGGCAAGCTGGATACCAATCCCCTGAGGGTAGGCGTTCGCCATCGTGCCATGCAGCAGGCTGGTGAGAAACCGCCGCTCACCGCGTGCGGTCAGATGGCGCAGCATCCACACCATCGGCGAGCCGCCGTCGGCAGTGAAGACCGCGTCGTCCGCGGCCAGCTGGTCGAGCAGACCGGCCACGTAGGGCGGGTGAATCAGCGTCGGGTCGGGCTCGTCGCCCCGATCGGCCAGCGCATCGAGGTCCTGCGAGCGGCGTTCCAGGCAGTCCTCCAGGAACGACTGCCCGGTGCTCCGCTCGAGCCGCGGCAGTAGCGCCGCCACGGTGTCGCCGACGTCACCCACCAGCCCCACATCCACCGGAGCACGGCGTCCGAGGTGGGTAGGGTCCACATCGATCTGGGCGATCCGGGCGTTCTCGGGCCAGTACTGGGTGTAAGCGAAGTCGGTGCCGAGCGCGATCAACAGATCACAGTGCTGCGTCGCATACAATCCTGCCGGCGTGCCCAGAATCCCGGTCATACCGACGTTGTAGGGATTGTCCGGTTCGGCGAACTCTTTCGCTCGTGTGGTATGAGCGATGGGCGCGCCGATCCGCTCAGCCAGCTCGCGTACCGCCGGCATTGCCGCGCGGGCACCGATACCGGCATACAGGCAGACCCGCTCGGCGCGGACAATCTCGTCCGCCAGCCGGTCGAGCTCGTCCTCGGCGGGCAGCAGTCGCGGCCTGGCGCGCACCACCCGCCAGGCATGCGCGTCCACCGCAGGTTGGGTGAACAGGTCGCCGTTGACGACCAGCACCGCGACGCCGCGCCGAGCGAGCGCCGCCTGAGCGGCAGCCACCGTGAGACGGCGGGCCTGGGCCGGATCGGAGAGGCACTCGCAGAACACCGAGCACTGCTCGTAGATTCGCGCCTGGTCGAGTTCCTGGGGGAACGCGAAGCCCGTCTCGGCCCGTTCGATGTTCGAGGCGATGAGCACGACGGGCGCACCGTTGCGGTGGCTCTCGAAGATGCCGTTGACGAAATGGAGGCTGCCGGGCCCGGTGGTACCGGCGCAGACCGCGAGCTCGCCGGTCATGTACGCTTCGGCGCCGGCCGCGAAGGCTCCCACCTCCTCGTGGCGCACATGCACCCAGTCGAGCTCACTCCGGCGCACCGCGTCGGTGAAATGGTTGATGGTGTCGCCGGCGATCCCGTAGCAACGTCGCGCCCCTGCGGCCAGCAGCGTGTCGATCATGACTTCCGCGACATTGGAACTGTTGAGGGCCATGCGGAGCCTCCCGAGGCAACTGGTAAAGGCGGCGCGCCGATCGCGCTCTGCAGATTCGGCCGGTGCGGGCCCGTTAAGTTCCATGCCGACCCGCCGGCCCGCCGGCACGACGGTCGGCTCGTCAGCCGTGCCATCGACGACGACCGGGTGCAGGGGCAAGGGAGCGTCGTGTGGATTGGGGTGGACGATGGGGCTCGAACCCACGACCGCCGGGATCACAACCCGGAGCTCTACCAACTGAGCTACGTCCACCACAGGACCTCGCCATCGTAACGCGACGAGGTCGGAAAACGAATGGCACGCCCGGAAGGACTCGAACCTTCAACCGCCGGCTTAGAAGGCCGATGCTCTATCCAGTTGAGCTACGGGCGCATGGCCGTCGCTTCGCGACGGCTTGGGAGTTGCTTCGCAACTCCTTTTGGCCGTCGCTTCGCGGCTGCTGGGGAATAGCTTCGCAAACTCCTTTTGGCCGTCGCTTCGCGGCCGCTCGGGAATTGCCTCGCAAACTCCTTTAGGCCGTCGCTTCGCGGCCGTTCGGGCACTGCTGCGCAAACCCTTGAACAACTACCGCTCCCGGCGCTTCGGGTCGACAAAACTGGTCGGGGTAGAGAGATTCGAACTCCCGACATCCTGCTCCCAAAGCAGGCGCGCTACCAGACTGCGCTATACCCCGAGAGACCTTCTCAGAGAAGCGGCGGGATGATACTGGCGGCCCTCGAGGGGGTCAAACGGGAGATTCCCGCACACGCTGACTTGCCGGACGGACGCGGTAGAATGCGCCCCTGCCCGAAGGAGAGACCATGTCCGCGAAGATTCTGGATGGCAACGCCATCGCACGGACCGCCCGCGCGGCCCTGAAGGCCGAGGTGTCACGCCGTCTCGCCGGCGGCGAGCGGGCCCCGGGCCTGGCCGTCATCCTGGTGGGCAACGACCCCGCTTCCGAGATCTACGTGAAGGGCAAGCGACGGGATTGCGAGGAGGTGGGCTTCCATTCCAACTTCCAGCACCTCTCCGCCAACACCACCCAGGCCGACCTGGAGGAGCGGATCGAGGCGCTCAATGCAGACGACTCCATCGACGGCATCCTCGTGCAGTCCCCCCTGCCCGCCCACATCGACGAGGACCGCATCATCGACCTGATCGACCCTTTGAAGGACGTGGACGGCTTCCATCCCTACAACATCGGTCGCCTGGCCCTGCGCCGTCCTTCGGTGCGCTCGTGCACGCCAAAAGGCATCATGCAGCTGCTCGAGCACACGGGCGTGCCGATCCGCGGGCTCGACGCCACGGTGGTCGGCGCCTCCAACCACGTCGGCCGCCCCATGCTTCTCGAGCTGCTGCTCGCGGGTTGCACCGTCACTACCGCGCACAAGTTCTCCCGCGACGTCGCTGCCTGTGCCCGCCGGGCAGACATACTGGTCTCTGCGGTCGGCCGGCCCGGGCTGGTCGACGGCAGTTGGATCAAGCCCGGTGCCATCGTCATCGATGTGGGCATCACCCGTGACGAGAAGGGCAAGGTGCGCGGCGACGTGGTGTTCGAAGAGGTGTCCGAGGTGGCATCCTGGATCACACCGGTCCCCGGCGGCGTCGGACCCATGACCCGGGTGGCCATGCTGCAGAACACGATGGCGGCGGCCGAGCACTCGCTGGACATTCCCACCCGCCGCTGATGCGCCTGTTCCTCTCCGACCTCCACCTGGAAGACCCGGACTCGGCCGCGTTCCGAGCATTTGCCGCCCTGCTCTCCAGAGAGGCGCCCGGGGCGGACGCCATCTATCTGCTCGGTGATCTCACGGAGGTGTGGGTGGGTGACGACGACGACGGCCCCCTGGCCAGGGCGCTCGGCGACGTGCTGACCGACACCGCGACCCGATGCCGGGTGCTGATCATGCACGGCAATCGCGACTTTCTGTTCGGGCCGGCGTTCGCCGCAGCGACCGGGGCCACCCTGCTGCCGGACCCGCACGTGCTCGACGACCACACGCTGCTCGCCCATGGCGACGCGTTCTGTACGGATGACACGGCCTATCAGCAGATGCGCGCCCTGTTCCGCTCCCCGGACTGGCAGGCCGGCATTCTGGGGCAGTCCCTCGCCGATCGCCGAGCGCTCGCCGCGAGCCTGCGCGCCGAGAGCCGCTCGGCGAACGCCAACAAGGCGGAAAACATCATGGACGTCAATGCGGATGCTGTCGACCGGGAGGCAAGCGCCACCGGGGCCCGGCGCATCATCCACGGCCACACGCACCGCCCTGGCCGTCATCGTCATGCCTGGGGATACCGTTACGTGCTCGGGGCCTGGGAGCGTTGCGGCTGGCTGGCCCGGCAGGATGCCCCAGGCAGCGAGCCGCGACTGGAATGCTTCGCGCTGGCGACCTAGCGTCCTGGAGAAAAGCAGCCTGCTAGACGGGAAGCGGGCCGCTGTGAAAGCGCAACTCCGCGTCCGGCGTCGAGACCAGTTCCGCGTCTTTCTGAAGCAGCCGTTGCAGCGCCGGCGCAATGGAGCCCCCGTCGGCGTAGCGCTCTGCCAGACCCAGGTACTGCCGGAAGTGTCGGGCCTCGGATGCCAGGAGCCTCGTATAGAAGCGGCCGAGATCCGCCGGCAGCACGCCTGCCAGTCCGAGAAAGCGTTCGCAGCTGCGTGCTTCCACCACGGCACCGACCAGCAGCGTGTCTACCAGGCGCCACGGCTCCCTGTCTCGGATGCCGGCCCGCAGGGCGCCCGCATAGCGGCTGGGCGAGAGGTGCACATAGTCGATCTCCCGCGCGCGTAGCACCGCCTCCACCAGCTCGAAGTGACGCAGTTCCTCCCTCGCAAGCCGGGACAGAGTTCGAAGCAGCTCGGGTTTGTCCACGTAACGGTAGAGCAGCGACAGGGCGGTTCCGGCGGCCTTCTTCTCGCAGTTGGCGTGGTCGATGAGCAGCACGTCCAGATGCGCCGGCGCCTGCTCGAACCAGGCCGCCGGTGTGCGGCAGGCCAGAAAATCGAGCACGTCCGCCACGGCCACATCGTCGGCCGCCCCGTTGTTCGGCGCCGTCACTCGACCGGCACGTGGAAGTCCCGCTCGTACTGGGCCTTCGCCCGCCGGTAGAGCTCGCCTTCCACCCGCTCGTAGAGCTCGAGGGCACTGCCCGCCGCCTGCAGGGCCGCGATGCCCAGCGCAGCGAGATCGCTCTCTCTTCCGGCGCGCCGGATGACCTCGTAGGCGACGTTGGCCACATCGAGCGAAGCCAGATCGGGAATGCGGTAGGCAGCCGCGCGCGCCATCAGCCTCGTCTCGTCGTGTATCCGAAGGTGAGCCTGAACGGCACCTTCGCGCAGCTTGTACAGACGCTCCCAGACAAGTTGCCGCTGACCGTCGTCATAGCCGTTCCACTGATCGATCTCGTGAGCAAAGCGCTTGCACCCACGGCAGACCAGATCGCCATAGGTGGTCGAGCAGATACCCACGCAGGGTGTTCTCCGGAGGGTGTTGGTCACTTTGTCAGAACTTCGCCAATCGTCTCAAGGTCGATCCCGGTCGTTTTGCCATCCGTTCCATCGCGGCCGCCGTGCACGGCCCCGCCATCTCAGCGGGCAGCGCCGAATGCCAGTCGGAACTGCAGGCGCCGCAGCTGGCTCTTCAGGGCGCGAAGCTCCCGCTTGCCCCATGCGACGCCGGGATTGTACAGAAGCGTATCCAGCTCGGCGACGAGACCGCCGACCTGCGCCTGGGTGAGTCCCACCTGGTCGGCGACCCTGAGCACGTAAGCGGAGGGCGACTCCTCCGGCCGCCGCGGGTAGCCGAACGCCGCGAGCTTGTTGCTGAAATTCCGGAATGCGCGCTCGACCGGGTGTTGATGCACACTGCGCCTGCCCCAGAAGATGACCAGCGCGACCAGCCCCAGACTGATCCCACCGCCGATGAGGATGGCAATGGCGATGCGCCCCGGGGAGCGCCCGCC
>JASFLG010000151.1:0-8705 GCA_050118205.1 Pseudomonadales bacterium | reverse complement strand
GCACGTAGAAGACGAAGGTGAGATAACCGGTGCTGGTCTGGCGCAGGGCCGTGGACAGATTGAACTCCTCGGACTGGTGATGCGCCACGTGCGACGCCCACAGCAGCCGCCACTGGTGGCCCATGCGGTGAGACCAGTAGTAGCAGAAATCGTAGGCGACGAAGGCGAGCACCCAGACCAGCGGGTCGTCCACGCGCATCCGGAAAGCGGTGAGCGAGCCCGTAAGGGCACCGTACACCGCGCCGCCGAGGCCGATGCCGAGCACGCCGCGCAGGCGACTCAGCGTGCCGAGCTGCAGGCTGTTGATGGTGTCGGCGAATCGGTAGGTGTTACGGCCGGTCGCGCGTCCCCATGCGTACTCGAGGAGCAGCGCCAGGATGAAGAAGGGGACGGCGTAGATGACCAGGTTCATGGACGGTGCGAATCGCGCGACTTCAGCGGCATTGTCGCGTAAGCGGACGGCCGCTGCACGTGGCCTGCCTCGTCGTTCGGCGCTGGGCGTTGCATTGCAACGGCCGGTCTGCTTTCGTGCGCGAAACGATCGGGGGGTAGTGCGCAATGGGATTCGAGCGTGGCTTCGGGGATTGCCCGGTGCGTTACTCGTTGGAGAGGATGCCGCAGCGCGCCGCGTCGCGCAGAAACCAGGGTGTGAATTCCTCCGGCGACGCGCGGACCCAGTCCGCGAGCGCATCGAGTGCCACGATACGGACCTCGGCCACCTCATCGCGGTTGGGCTTGAGCGGTCCGTCCCACACGCCTTGAAACGCCTGTTGCAGCTCGTAGTCGCGGATGCCCAGAGCCGGCTGGTCGAGCCTGCCGTGGAACGGCTCGCCGAGCGGGCGGAGTGCGACGCCGGTGATGCCGAGCTCCTCCGCCAGGCCTCGGACGGCGCCCTCGAGATACGTCTCGCCGGGGAGCAGGTGCTCGGCGGCGCTCTGATCCCAGAGCCCGGGGCAGACGTCCTTGCCGGCGGCCCGCCGCTGCAGATACAGACGGCCGAGCCGGTCGAACAGGAACACCTGGGCGGACTTGTGCCAGTGCCCTTGCGCATGCACCACGGAGCGCGGCACGAGCCCGAGCGGCTCGCCGGTCTCGGTAAAGGTCTGAAAGTGTTCTTCCCGGGTGTGCATACGATCCAGACCCGCGCGGGCGGACATCGGCGGTCAGGCTCATGTTAGAGCTTCGCGACGTCGTCCTGAAGGCGGGTGCCGAGCCGATCCGCCACACATTCGCGGATGGCCGCATCAGCGTCGTGCTCGGGCGCAACCATTCCGGCAAGACGCTGCTCACCCGGGTGCTTGCGGGCCTCGAGCAGCCGGTCGCCGGCGAGCTCTTCCAGGATGAGGCCTCTCTCGCCGGCTTGGGACCCGGCACCCGATCCGTGGCGCTGGTCTACCAGTCCTTCGTGAACTATCCGAACTGGACGGTTCGACAGAACCTGGCGTCACCCATGGTGGCCGCCAAGCTCGACCGGGAGGCGATCGAATCGCGCGTCAGGGACATCGCCGGCAAGCTCGGGCTGTCGGCCCTGCTCGACCGCTATCCGCATACCCTCTCCGGCGGTCAGCAGCAACGCCTGGCCATCGGTCGGGCGCTGGCCAAGGGGGCCAGGGTGCTGGTCATGGACGAGCCGCTGGTGAATCTCGACTACAAGCTGCGCGAGTCACTGCAGCAGGAGCTGCGCACGCTCCTGCACGAGCTGGGTCAGAGCGTGATCTACACCACCTCCGACCCGCGGGACGCCTTCGCGCTCGGTGACGAGCTGGTTCTGCTGGCCGATCATGCCGTGCTGCAGAGCGGCGCGCCGCTCGCCGTCTACGTCGAACCCATCTCTCCGGCGTCGGCCGACCTGATGAGCGATCCCCGGGCGAACCGCCTGCCGGGCAAGACACCGGTGCTGGTGCGGCCGGAGCATCTTTACCTCACATCGCACGCGGCGGACGACGCCGCCTTTCCGGTCACCGTGCTCGGCAGGGAGACCAACGGCTCGGACACCTTCCTGCACTGCCGGCTGGCGGACGCGTCTGGCGACGGGTCGGGTGACGCGACGCACTGGGTCGCGCGGCTCGCGGGCCTCGAGGATCTGCCGCCCGGCAGCACGTGCACGCTGTTTGCACCGCGGGCGAGCCTGCTGCGCTTCGATGGCGACCAGGGGGTGCGTGGTCTTGGCTGAAATCCGGCTCATCGATCTCAGCTTCCGCTATCCGGGGGCCGGGACGGATACCCTCGACGGATTGTCTCTGCAGATCACCCGGGGCGAAGCGCACGCGCTGCTCGGCAGCTCCGGTGCGGGCAAGACCACGCTGCTGAACCTCCTCTGCGGATTGCTGCCGGCGCCGCCGGGTCGGATCTTTTTCGACGGCCGGGACGTGGGCACTCTGGCGCCATGGGCGCGGCGGGTGACGCAGGTCTTTCAGTTTCCCGTGCTCTACGAGGCCATGAGCGTGGCCGAGAACCTGGCTTTTCCCATGCGCGAGCTCGGCGCCGCCGAGCGACGACGGCGTGTCTCGGACATTGCCGGACGCCTGGACATCGGTGCCCTGCTTGCGCTGCGTCCGGCACGACTGACCCTGGTGCAGAAGCAGCTGGTCGCCATCGGCAAGGCGCTGACCCGACCGGACGTGTCGCTGGTGCTGCTCGACGAGCCGCTGACTGCCGCGGAGCCCGAGCACAAATGGCAGCTGCGGCAGACGCTGAAGGCTGTGCAGCAGGAGCTCGGCGCGACCATGATCTACGTGACTCATGATCAGACCGAGGCGCTGACGTTTGCCGAGCGGGTCAGCGTGCTGCACGAAGGACGCATACTGCAGACCGCGTCGCCGCGCACGCTCGTCGAGCAGCCGACGCACGAGTACGTGGGGTACTTTGTCGGGAGCCCGGGCATGAACCTCATCGACGGCGAGGTGCGTCGCGGTGCGTGCCTGGTGAATGGCGAGCGGGTCGGTGACCTGGACGTGCCCGACGGGCACTGCCGCTTCGGATTCCGTGCCGAGCAGGCAACCCTCGGCGCCTACGTTGCGGCGAACGGTCTGTCGGCGACGATCACGGGCGTGCGCATTCTGGGCGCCGAGCGCGGTCACCGCGTGGGGCTCGTCCGGGCGGAGGTGAACGGTGCCGAGGTGGTGACCCGGCAGATGCTCGACGGCCTTGTGCCGGGACCGGCGAGCCTGTCGGTCGCGCCACAGGGACTGCTCTGTTTCCGTGACGGCGCCAGGGTCGTGCCGCATGCCTGACAATCGTGCCTGGCTGGGCGTGCTGCCCGTTCTGCTGATCGTCGCGTTCAGCGCCGTGATCCCCCTCATGACCGTGGTCAACTACTCCGTGCAGGACATCTTCGACGTGCACACGCGCCTGTTCGTCGGTTTCGACTGGTACCGGGAGACGCTGCGCGATCCCCGCTTCATCGACGCCCTGCTCCGCCAGCTCGGCTTCAGTGTCCTGGTGCTCGCGCTCGAGATCCCCCTGGGCATCCTGGTCGCCCGGGCGCTGCCACGGGAGAGCCGCTTCCTGGGCCTGATTCTGGTGCTGCTGGCAGTGCCTCTGCTCATCCCGTGGAACGTGGTCGGGACCATCTGGCAGCTCTTTGCCCGGCCGGACATCGGGCTGCTCGGGCAGGCCGTGAACGCGCTGGGCATTGAATTCAACTACACCGCCGAGCCGGTACATGCCTGGGTGACCCTGGTCATGATGGACGTCTGGCATTGGACGTCGCTGGTGGCGCTGCTCGCCTTTTCCGGGCTCACGGCCATCCCGACCGCCTGCTATCAGGGCGCGCTGATGGACGGCGCCACCACCTGGCAGGTGTTCCGCCACGTGGAGCTGCCGCGCCTGAAGCCGGTGCTGACCATTGCCGTGCTGCTGCGGCTGATGGACAGCTTCATGATCTACACGGAACCCTTCGTGCTCACCGGCGGGGGCCCGGGCAACAGCACCACCTTCCTCTCCCAGTACCTGACCAGCATGGCCGTGGGCCAGTTCGACCTGGGACCGGCAGCGGCGTTCTCGGTGCTCTACTTCCTGGTCGTGCTGCTCCTGTGCTGGCTGTTCTACACGAGCGTGATCGCCGAGCGGGGTGAGCCGTGAGCGCTCGCGCCGGCAACGAACGACGGGGTCTGTGGCTGCTCTGGCTGTACGGGCTCTACCTGGCGCTGCCCATCTACTGGCTGCTCAGGCTCTCGCTACAGCCGAACCAGGCGATCCTCTCGGGTGGGGCGGGGTTCACGCTCGGCAACTTCGCGGAGATCTTCACAAATCCGGTCTGGTACGAGGGGTTCCTGAACTCGCTCAGCTACGTGGTCATCAACACGGTCATCTCGGTGAGTGTCGCCCTGCCCGCCGCCTACGCGTTCTCTCGCTACCGCTTCGTGGGTGACCGGCATCTCTTCTTCTGGCTCCTGTCCAATCGCATGGCGCCGCCGGCGGTGTTCCTGCTGCCTTTCTTCCAGCTCTACTCGGCGGTGGGTCTGTTCGACACGCCGCTCGCCGTGGCGCTCGCACACTGCCTGTTCACCGTGCCGCTCGCCGTGTGGATTCTCGAAGGGTTCATGTCCGCCGTGCCCCGCTCCCTGGACGAGATGGCGCGCATCGACGGGCACAGCCTGCCGTACTTCTTCCTGCGCCTGTTCCTGCCGGTCATTCGCAGCGGCATCGGGGTGACCGTTTTCTTCTGCTTCATGTTCAGCTGGGTGGAGCTGCTGCTGGCGCGAACGCTGACCGGCAGCGAGGCGAAACCCATCGTGGTGGTCATGACCCGCACGGTGAGCGCTTCCGGGATCGACTGGGGGGTGCTGGCCGCCGCCGGCGTGCTCACCATCCTGCCCGGGGTGGCCGTGGTGTGGTTCGTGCGTCGGCACCTCGTGAAGGGCTTTGCCCTCGGCCGGGTATCGTGAGGGTGCCCGCATGAGCTGGATGGCCTGGACGTTGCCCACCGCCCTCTTCTTCTGCGCGGTGGCCCTGGCGCTCGTGGTGATGACCGTCTGGGAGCTGCGTTCGCCCAGCGAGGCGCGACGTGGTTTTCTGCCGCTCGCTACCACCCGCGGCGACCGCTTCTTCATCGCCCTGCTCGCGGCCGCGTTCCTGCACGTCGGGTATCTGGCCGCCTTCGACGGCTCCGTGTGGCCGGCGAGCCTCGCTGCGCTCGGGCTCGGTTTCGTCTTGATGCGCTGGGGCTAAACGGGTTTGATGAGGCCCGTCTTGGCGTCCACACACCGACCAGGGGGAGTGACAGATGGGTACATGGCAACGACGGGTCGTGTCGCTGGTTCTGGCGGGGTGCGTGCTTGCAGGCTGCGGGGGCGAATCCGAGCGCGCCGGCGAGGCGGCCCGGGGCGGCTCGGGGGTCGACTATGCTGCCAACGCCACCCGCTGGGTGGACCACGAGTTCCAGCCCTCGACGCTCGACCGGGACGCCCAGCTGGCCGAGCTCGCCTGGTTCACCCGCGCCGCCGAGCCCTTCCGCGGCATGCAGATCAACGTGGTGTCCGAGACGCTGACCACCCACGAGTACGAATCCACCGTGCTGACCAGGGCGTTCGAGGAGATCACCGGCATCCACGTGAACCACGACCTCATCCAGGAAGGGGACGTCATCGAGAAGCTGCAGACCCAGATGCAGTCGGGCCAGAACGTCTACGACGCTTACGTGAACGACTCGGACCTGATCGGCACGCACTCCCGCTACGGCTATGTGGTGCCCCTGTCCGACTTCATGGCTGGCGAAGGTGCCGAGGTGACGTCGCCCACGCTGGATCTCGACGATTTCATCGGCCTCTCCTTCACCACGGGACCGGACGGCAAGCTCTACCAGCTGCCGGATCAGCAGTTCGCCAACCTGTACTGGTTCCGCTACGACTGGTTTCAGCGCGAGGACCTGAAGACGGCCTTTCGCGATCGCTACGGTTACGAGCTGGGAGTGCCGGTGAACTGGTCGGCCTACGAGGACATCGCCGAGTTCTTCAGCGAGCAGGTGAAGACCATCGATGGCGAGCGGGTCTACGGCCACATGGATTACGGCAAGAAGGACCCGTCCCTCGGCTGGCGCTTCACCGACGCCTGGTTGTCCATGGCGGGCGCGGGCGATCCGGGCATACCGAACGGGCTGCCGGTGGACGAGTGGGGCATCCGGGTGGAAGGTTGTCGCCCGGTGGGTGCAACGGTTGCCCGGGGCGGGGCGGCGAACGGTCCGGCTGCGGTGTATGCCCTGCGCAAGTACATCGACTGGCTGAAGGCCTACGCGCCGCCGGAAGCGTCCGGCATGACGTTCTCTGAGGCGGGCCCGGTGCCGGCTCAGGGGCACATCGCCCAGCAGATCTTCTGGTACACGACCTTCACCGCGGACATGATCGAGCCCGGTCTGCCCGTGGTGAACGACGACGGCACCCCGAAGTGGCGCATGGCGCCGTCGCCGCACGGGCCCTACTGGAGTGAGGGGATGAAGCTCGGCTATCAGGACACCGGGTCGTGGACCTTCCTCGCCAGCACCCCGGTGGAGCGTCGCAAGGCGGCCTGGCTATACGCCCAGTTCGTGGTGGCCAAGACCGTCTCGCTGAAGAAGACCCTGGTAGGCCTCACCCCGATACGTGAGTCGGATCTGAACGCCCAGGCCATGACCGATGTCGCCCCTCGGCTCGGCGGGCTGGTGGAGTTCTACCGGAGCCCGGCTCGCACCGCCTGGACCCCGACCGGCACGAACGTGCCCGACTATCCGAAGCTGGCTCAGCTCTGGTGGCCCAACGTGGCGGACGCAGTGAGCGGCGCGGTGACTCCCCAGGCAGCCATGGATACCCTGGCCGCCCAGCAGGACCGGGTGCTCGAGCGGCTCGAGCGGGCGGGCATTCAGGGGGAGTGCGGACCGAAGCTGAACCCGCCGGAAGACCCGGAGGTCTGGCTGGAACGGCCGGGTGCCCCCAAGCCGAAGCTTGCCAACGAGAAGCCGCCGGGGCAGACCGTGCCCTATGATCAGCTGATCCAGGCCTGGCGTGAAGGTCGGGCGCGCTGAAAGTCGTTAGTGATTAATCACTAACGCCTCGGATCGGTCACGGCATCCATTCAGCAGGCCGGCCTGAGGCGTCCCGGGTTCACCGATCCCGGCCAAACGAAAAGGGCCGCGGAAGCGGCCCCAAGGATCGTTCGAACGTTCGTTCGGCTACTGGCTGGCCACCTGAACGGAGTCGGCGGCCGGCACGTACTGCACGTAGGATGGGTTCGACGCTTCGATGAGGCGGCCGGTCCGGTTGGTTTCGCAGCGGAATCCCAACCCCACGCGCTCGCCGTTTTCCCAGGCCGTCGCGTTGAGGTAGTAGGTACGACCCGTGTCCGTCTGGTTGATCAGATAGGTACGCTCGAAGCGCAGCCCCCGATAGTGGTCCGCGTTGGCGTCCACGCAGGCCTGGTAGCCGCGCAGCTCGCTCGGCGTGCTGCGAGGACCCGCGTGCGCGCCGGCGGCGATCAGGGCGGCTGCGGCGGCGGCGATCAGTATGGGTGTTTTCATGCTCATTCCCTTGTCTGGCTGGTTGAATGGTCCGGGAGGGGCTCCGGATGTGTTACCTAAGGTAACAATTGGTCGTTGACCTGGGAATAAAAGTAACGTAGAAACGATTTCTCGGAATCCTTCACCCTCAACGCAAGGTGGTTGCCCATGCCCATGACGCCGGGCTATGAGGTGGACTGGAATCTGGTTCGCACCTTCGTCTCCGTGGTGGAAGCCGGCAGCCTGGCCGGTGCCGCCCGTCTGCTCGGGCTTGCCCATCCGACGGTGGCGCGCCACGTGCAGCAGCTGGAGTTGCAGCTCGGGGTGACCCTGTTCGAGCGGGGCGCCGGTGGGCTCAGTCTGAACGACGCCGGGCAGCGCCTGGCGGAAGTGGCCTATCGGATGCGCCAGGAAGCCATGACCCTGGAATCGGTCACGGAGTCCGTGCGCTCGGACATCACCGGCCGCGTCCGGATCACCATCGCCGAGGTATTCGCCGACCTGATCGTGGAGCTGCTCGCTCCCATTCAGGGCATGGACGGTGCGGACGAGCGTTTCGTCGAGCTGGTCGTTTCTTCACAGCGGCTGAATCTCCTGAACCGGGAGGCGGACATCGCCGTGCGCCACGTCCGTCCGGATCAGGGGGATCTGGTCTGCCGCCGGATCGGCAGCCTGCCGATGGGGGCGTGGGCGAGCGAGGACTACATCGACAGGCACGGCGTGCCGACGCTCGCCGACCTGTCCGGGCATCGGTTCATCGACGGGCTCTCCACCCGCGGCTTCAGCCTGGCGCTCGAGCGTCTCGGCCACCGGGTCCTCGATGCCCAGGTGCCCTTCCGTACGGACACCCTGCAGAGCCAGCGCCGGGCGGCGGAGCTCGGCTGGGGGGTCGTCGGGCTGCCGGACTACCTGGGCCCGCGAACCCGGGGGCTGGTCAGGGTGTTCGGTGATGCGCCAGCGGTGGCGCTCGACATCTGGCTGGTGGCCCGGCCGGCGGTGCGTCAGCAGCGACTGCTGCGCCTCGTCTTCGACACCCTGGCCGAGAGCCTGGAGACGCGCTTTGGGGATCAGCCGTCGGTGTCTCCTGGGCCCGCGGCGAATCTGGATCGAAGCGCCTGCTATGCCTGTAAGCGTGAGTAAGCCTTCACTATCACGCGAAACCGCGGTGCCGGAGTGCCATTGCCCGACGATCAGCGCACCTGCAGATAGTCGTTGATAGTGAAGCCGATGCCGATAC
>JASFLG010000150.1:0-8717 GCA_050118205.1 Pseudomonadales bacterium | reverse complement strand
GGCGTCCGTGGCGCGCCTATGCCGTGATGCTGTTGTGGCGCCTGGCGTCCGAAGAGGACGCCACGGAGTCCGAAGAGGACGCCACGGAGTCCGAAGAGGACGCCACGGCCAGGATGGGCGCGTCGATACGGTCCAACGGAACCAGGGGGTGAAGGGCATGTTCTATTCCTATATGGACAGTCCGGTCGGTCGGCTGCTGCTCGCCGGCGAACGGGATCGGCTCAAGGTGATCGGATTCAGCAGCGGCGGCAAGGCACGCGGGGCGGATCCGGAGTGGGAGCGCTTCGACGAGCCGTTTCGGCGCGCGAAAGCCCAGCTCGGGGAGTACTTCGAGGGTCGGCGGCGCGCCTTCGATCTGCCCCTGGCCCCGGATGCGACGCCGTTTCAGGCCCGGGTGCTGGCCGCTCTCGTGGCCATTCCCTACGGGGAGACCCGTTCCTACAAGGAGATCGCCGAGGCGCTGGGCAACCCCAGGGCAGTCCGGGCCGTGGGCGGCGCCAATGGCAGCAACCCCCTGCCCATCGTCATCCCCTGCCACCGGGTGATCGGCAGCAACGGCACCTTGACCGGTTTCGGAGGCGGGCTGGACGTCAAACGTTATCTGCTCGATCTGGAGCGGAGTCACTCCGGACTGTTTGGTAACTGATCGGTTACCGTGCCGGCCGCCTGGATGGTGTTTGCCCATTCGCAGTCTCTAAGAAAGTAACCATCTGGTTACCTCGATCCCCAGCGCATGCTTCCGACAGCCATTCGGCCTGGCGGGTGGCGCCCGACCCGAGCGAGGCTCGAGGGGCTAGTAACCGAATGGTTACCTCGCTAGGATGGGCCATGGACGCCGGCTCTGAAGACAAGGTTCGTGCCCTGCTCGCCGCGGCCCTGGAGGCGTTTGCCCGGGACGGGCTGGCAGGCACCCGGGTGGACGCCATAGCCCGTGGCGCCGGGATGAACAAGCGTCTGCTGTATCACTACGTCGGCGACAAGCAGGCCCTGTTCGACGCGGCGGTGGCGCTGGCCGTGCACCGCCTGGCGGCATCGCCTGCCGCCCGGGCCGGGGATGCGGCGGCCTGGCGTGTGCTCTGCCATGCGGCGGCGGCTGGGCGCTGTCCGGACCTCGGTCGCCTGGCGAGCCGTATCTCGTCCGTGGAAGAGACGGGCCAGGCGTTGCTGAACTGTCTGCTCCCGGCACTCGCAGAGGCGATCGGGGTGGTGAACGGAGAGAGACCGCCGGACGGGCCGAAACCCAGGGTCAAGCTGCGGCCGAGCCTCAGCCGGGCTCCCGCCGGGTCAGGCCGCGGCGGTTGACGAGCGCAGGGACTCGAAGCGCTCGAAGTAATCGGGAAAAGTCTTGCTCACGCACTCCGGGTCGTTGATGGTCACCGGCACGCCGCCGAGACAGGCCAGGGAGAAGCACATGGCCATCCGGTGGTCGCCGTAGGTGTCTATGGTCGCGGGAACGAGAGAGCGGGGCGGTGTGATGGAGAGAAAGTCGAGACCTTCCACCACCGTGGCGCCGAGCTTGCGCAGCTCAGTGCTCATTGCGGCGAGCCGGTCCGTTTCCTTCACACGCCAGTTGTAGATATTGCGGATCGTCGTCCGGCCCTCGGCGAAGAGCGCGAGCACGGCGACCGTCATTGCCGCATCGGGGATGGCGTTCAGATCCAGGTCCACCCCTTTCAGCCGCCCGGGTCGCACCGTGATGCTCTCCGCCGCCCGGCTCACCACCGCGCCCATGGCCTCCAGCACGTCGAGAAATGCGACGTCGCCCTGAACGCTGTCCGCGCCGAGTCCGACGACGGTGACCCCGCCACCGGCGATGGCACCGGCGGCGAGAAAGTAGGTCGCCGAGGAGGCGTCTCCCTCCACCAGCACAGAGCCGGGCGAGCGGTACGACTGGGGCTCGATCTCGAACCGCTGGAAGTCCTGATGGGTCAGGGTGACGCCGAAACGGGCCATCAGGTGCACGGTAATGGCGAGATAGGGCTTGGACACCTGCTCGCCCTCGATCTCGATTACCACCCGCCCGGCGGCCAGCGGCGCGCTCATCAGCAGCGAGGTGAGGAACTGGCTCGACAGGTCGCCGCGCATCCGCACGCGGCCGCCCGTCAGGCCGGTGCCGATGACGCGGATCGGTGGATAGCCTTCGTTGCCCAGGTACTCGATTTCAGCACCCAGCTGAAGCAGCCCATCCACCAGAGGCGCCACGGGCCGTTCGCGCATCCGCGCCGTGCCGTCCAGCACGAAGCGGCCGCGCCCGAGCGTGAGCGCGGCGGCGAGCGGCCGGTAGGCGGTACCGGCCAGGCCCAGGTGCAGGGACAGGTCCAGGTCGGTCTGCGCCAGAGGACCGGCACGGCCGTCCACCAGCCAGTGCGCATCCTGCCGGGTCACCGGCACGCCAAGGGCGGTGAGCGCGTCGATCATGTGGCGCACGTCGTCGCTGTCCAGCAGGTTCCGGATCTCGGTGCGACCGCTCGCCAGGGCAGCGAGGAGCAGCACCCGGTTGGAGATGCTTTTCGAGCCGGGCAGGATGACGGTGCCTGCCAGGGCCGGCGTCGGCGCGAGGGTGAGAGCGTGCATGGCGGCGTATTAAACACCACCGCCTGCGGCAAGACGACCGTCAGGCGTTGAGGCTGCGCTTGCCCTTGGGTTTCGGCCGTGGCCTGCCGCCCGGCGTACGGGCACCGTTGCCGTTGACCGTTGCAGCCTTCGGCGCCGCGCCAGGTTCTTCGACGACGGCCGGTTGGCGGGAGATCTTGATGAAACCTTCCTGCTTGTCGATGAGGGCGAACTTCGCCTCCCGTGTCCTGGCCCAGTCGGAGAGTTCCCGCAGCACCGACGTCTCCCGCACGTTCCTGGCGAGAATCGTGAAGCGCTCGTCCAGGCGCGAGGTCACCCGGCTGATCGCGCCGATCACCCCCTTGGCCGTGGCGCGGGCGCCGTCGCAGATCACCAGCTGATACGCCGGTGCGAGCCGACCGGTGTCCACCGCGTACCAGACATAGTCACCGTAGAGTCGGGCCTGGGACTGAATGACGTGTGCGGTGCCGATGCGGTACTCGGTCAGCCATGAGCGGATCACGTTCGCCCAGTGGCGGTCACTTTCCAGACACCAGACCTGGCTCGCCGTGGTGTGCTCCTTCGCACACAGCGCGCCCAGGATCAGAGTCAGCAGATTGGCGCCGGAGAGCAGAATCGGCCCGCCGGCGGCGCCGGCCTCGGCCAGACAGCTGCGCAGAAACTGCTCGTCCGCGGCGGAGAGCGGGTCACCCCAGTAGGCATGCAACTCGGCGACCTGGGTGCCGGTGATGGGCTGCACCGGATCCAGAATCTGCTGCATGCACTTGTCGAATCCGTGCTGGCGGCTGTGAAAGGCCACGCGCGCACGGATGGTCTGCATGGTCCGGTTCTCTGCTAGAAAACTGACAGACATGGTCGGGTCCCTCTGACGTCTCAAGAGGCTACCGGAACCGGGCGTCGTTACCACGAAAGGGGTCACGGAATCGGGAGCAGCCGGTCGGATACGGACAACCAGCCTCCGGGGGGGCCGGATCAGGTCTGGTCAGGGATGCAGCGCCGGGGGCCGGGGGACGAGCGTGTCGATGAACGAGGCCAGATCGGACGCCACTTCCCGGATCGGGTCGTAGCCGGGACGCTCGAGCAGCACGGTGCCCGAGTCGTTGTCCACGGAGAGAAACAGGTCGGAATCCGGCTCCGTGCAGGCGAAGAAGAGGCTCAAGGGCCCCTTGTGGCGCTCACCGGCACGGCGGCCGCGGGCGAAAGCGTGTCCGAGGAGGTTCTCGTTCAGTCGCTCGATGTCGTCCGGATTCCACAGGAACAGCAGGCTCACGTGACCGTCCACGGCTTCCGCTTCCAGCCCGGCGGACCAGAAGGCGCCATAGTAGGCCCGGATGTCCGGGTGAACGCGGACCGTCAGCGCCCGCTCGAGGGGGGCGAAATCGTCCCGTGTGCTGTCGGGATGGCGCGGCAACGGTTGCCACGCGATCAGCGGTCCGGATTCGCTCTCGACCGGATCACCGATCTCGCAGGGTGAGCGCCATTCCCGATCGAACGGCGCGTGCAGCGTCGGATACGCCTTGACCGTGTGCGCCATGAACTCGGCCAGGGCGTCCCGCACGCGGGACGTGGTCACGGTGGGGCACCCCATTCGGCGTGCGGGGGGTGCCCGGGGGCAGGCGGCGGGCCCGGAACGTGGTGGAACGGCCGTTCGCCCCGGTCCCGTTGGTCATCCATGGCGTCTACCAGTGCCCGGCGCTCTGCCAGGGTCAGCGCACCGGCCAGGCTGATGAAGGCCTCGCGGGCGGCGGCCTGTGATCGGGAAAGCTGCGACTGGAAGGACTCCATGGCGGTGCGCAGCGCACCGGCATCCAGCGGGTCGGTGATCATCGCTTCCCGGATCTGGCGCTGCGCACCGCGCAGCTCACGGAACCGGGGCCGAAGGGCCGAGAAGTAATCCCGGTAGTAGGGCGCCAGCGTCTCGGCCCGTTCCTCGGGCAGGTTCCGGATCAGGCGGCGCATGCCGACGACCGGGTCGATGCGAGCCGCACCCGGCTCCGGGCCGGCGAAACGGCCGAGCACCACGCCCACCAGCAGCAGGTTCAGGGCCACCGACACGACGGCGATGCCGATCAGGAGGCGGTTACTCGGCATCGGGCAACTCCTCGTCGAAGCTCGCGGAGAAGGGCAGCAGGCCGAGTGATTCCGCCAGATACTGATCCGCCGTTGCACCCGGGGCCACCGCAACGCCCAGGGCGAAGCCGACAGCGAGCGGTATGCACGCCGCCAGCACGGGCCGCCAGAGCGCGCCAGCGAACCACTCGGTCAGGCGCAGCAGAGGATCGGCCGTGCGCTGCCGGGTCGGTTCGATGGCGGCCAGGATCCGGGCCGGGAGACGGGAAGGCGCGGGCTCCGCGGGCAGCGCGTGCAGCAGCCGGTCGACGGTGGTTGCGGCTCTGTGTGCCGCCCGAGCGGCTTCGGACGTATCGAGCAGAACGCGGGCCGGCTGCCGCGCCGGCTCCGGCCAGGACACCAGGTCCGGGCCGAAGCGGTCCAGATGGTCTGTGAAGGTTTTGAGATTCATGGTGCTCATGTCGAATCGTCTCCAGGGCGGGGGTCAGCGTCGAGTGCGGCATCGAGGTGCTCGCGCAGGGCCCGTCGCGCCCGCGCCAGCAGAGACTCCAGCGCCCGAGTGCCGACCCCGAGTATGGAGGCCGCCTGGGCGTTGCTGAAACCCTGCACCTGGCAGAGCACGACGGCGGACCGCTGCCGTTCCGGCAGGGCGCGAAGCGCGACCTCCAGGGCACGGGAGAGCTCGTCGGCGCTGGCCCGGCGCTCCGGATCGGCGGGCTCGTCGGCTTCCGGTTCCGGCGTTCCGTCGCTGGTCGGCCGCTGTCTGCGCAGGCTGTCGATGCAGACGTTGTGCGCGATGGTGAACAGCCAGGTGCTCACCCTGACCCTGCCGGGCTGGTAAGTATCGGCGCGCCGCCAGACCCGCAGGAACGTTTCCTGGGTCAGATCCTCGGCATCCGTGCGTGAGCCTGTCAGGCGCTGCAGAAACGCGTGCACCCGATCGAGATAGCGCGCCATCAGAACGCGGAACGCCTCCGCCTCGCCGCCTGCAACGGCGCGCACCAGGCCTTCCTCGAAGGCCTGGTCGTCCGTGCTCCCGGGATCGGTCGGAGGGCCGCTCGTGGCCTGTGCTCCCAATCGTCGGTCCGCGCGACAGCAAACGCTCAGTCGGTCCGTGGACCACGTCGCGCAGGCAGCTCATCGCGGGTGATCTGGCCGTCGCCGTTGGCATCGAGGCCGGCCATACGGGCCGGCGGGAACTCCGACGGCGCCAGATAGCCATCGCCATCGCTGTCGAGGTGCTCGAAAATCTGCGTCTTGATGAGATTGCGGCGTGCGTCGGCGAGCGCGGCCTGACTGAACTCGGAGGAAGAGAGCACGCCGTCAGCGTTGGCGTCGAGCGCCTCGAACAGGGACTGATCCATGGCCGCCATGCGCTCCTCGGGCGCTTCGCCGCGGGGCCGGTGACCGGACGGGCCGAACATCCAGGGACCTCCGTGATGCCGGGGCGGCTCGTGGGCGTCGAACTCCGACTTGCTGATCAGCCCGTCGCCGTCGCCGTCCACCTCGGCGAACACGGCGGCGCGGCGCGCTTCGATGGACTCGACGGAGATGGGAAAGCGGTCGTCGCCCCGCTCGGTATCCGGGGCTGCACTGGCGCCCGCGGTCGCGCAGGCGAGCGCGCTGAAGAGCAGCAGTGAAACGGTGGGTTGGTGACTCATCCGGGTCGCTCCCTTGTGGTTCAATCCCTTCTACGCAGGCTGGCGCTCAACCCGTCGCCGGCTCGTAGTCGATCTCGACCACTGTGTAGGTGTTGGTCTTTCCGCCCTGCTCGATGCGCACCTCGTCGTCCACGGACCGCTTGAGCAGCGCACGCGCCATGGGGGAGTCGATGCTGATGTAGCTGGCCTCGGTATCGAACTCGTCCGGCCCGACGAGCCGATAGCGGTAGGTCCCGCCGCCGGCATCCTCCAGGGTCACCCAGGCGCCGAAGTAGATGCGCGACGTATCCCGCGGGGCCCGGTCCACCACGGTCAGCTCGTCCAGACGCCGGGCGAGAAAACGCACCCGCGAGTCGATCTCGCGGAGCTGACGCTTGCCGTAGATGTACTCGGCGTTCTCGGAGCGGTCGCCCATGGCCGCCGCCTCGGAGACCTTCCGGGTGACCTCGGGCCGCTTCTCCTTCCACAGATACTTGAGCTCCGCCGCCAGGCGCGCGTGCCCCGCAGCGGTGATGTACGGGGAGGAGCGGGGGCGCGGGGGACGGTATCGGCTCATGGCGGGCACTCGGTCAGCGTCGGTGGGCCTCGAGCCAGGAGACCGCAAAGTCCACGACCTCGCGTGCCCGCATGAGGCGTGCTTCCGCGGCACCAACCCGCCCGCGGATCTCACCGCCGGTGGCGGCGAATGCGGCGCCGAGGTCGGGGAAGTCATCGTCACTCACCTTCAGCGGGTGGAACACCTGCCAGCGGCGCGCGCCGTCGACGACCACGGGAGCGCCCTCCTCGTGACGGGTCTTGGCCGGAAACTCAGCGCGGTCCTCGGCCAGGTGCAGCACCGTGTTGTTGCCGTGACCGACGCCGAGCAGAAGCACGTGTCCGTCGAGGGCGTAAAGCCGGCCGATGGGCGAGGCGTCGCCGAACAGGCACTCGAGCGGGTGCTCGGCCACGATCGCTTCGGCCAGCGGGCCGAGGGCGGCGTGGGAGGTCTGCGGATGGGCGGAGCGGCGCACGCCCGGCCAGGTCCGGAACAGCTCGGGGATGGCGCCCATCAGCCGGGTCGGGGTGCGGTCCGGATCGTACGCGGGCATTTCCTGGCGAATGGTCTCCCACCAGGGCTCCGGTGCGGGCGGGCTGCGCCAGTTCGCCGGGTTGGAGAGCTGGCCCGAGTGGCTGGGCATCATGAGGGTCCCCGCCTGGCCGAGCGCCGCGAGCAGGCCCTGAATCACGCTCTGGGCGCCGCCGACCACCCAGCCGAGACGGGACAGGGCGCTGTGCACGTTGAGCAGCATGCCCGGTCGTACACCGAGCGCGGTCAGATCGCGCCGGATGCTATCGGGGGTCACCGGCGCCCCGGATGACACCATCGCCTGGTGCTCGCCACTCGTCTCGCTCACGTGCTTCCTGCCGGCCGCCTATCGGGAGAATCTCATAGAGCGAAGAAGTCTAACGTCCACAATCTCCGCGCGTATACTCGGGGTGCCACCGTTTCCAGGAGCGGAGCATGCGCAGGCTTTACTACCTTGCCGACGACCTGGCCACCACCCAGGCCATTTCCGAGACGCTGCACGACGAGGGCATCACCGACTGGAACTTTCACGTCGTTGCCAGGGACGAGGGTGGTCTCTACCGTCACCACATCCACTCGGCCACACCCATCCAGCAGCTCGACATCGTGCACACCAGCGAGCGCTATGCCCTGATTGGCGTGACGGTGGGGCTGCTGTCCGGTCTCGCGGCATACCTCACCGCCGGTCTGCCGGTGATGGTGGTGTTCGGGGTCACGTTCTTCGCCGCTTTCTTCGGCGGCTGGCTCGGCGGCATGGTGGGTCTGTCGCGGGAAAGCTACAAGCTCGAGCCCTTTCACCGCGAGATCGAGGCGGGACGCTATCTCATCATGGTGGACGTGCAGGCGGACACCAAGGCCCGGGTGCGCGAGATCATGAACATGGGCTTTCCGCGGGTGCGCTACTGCGGCAAGGACTCCACGCTCATCAACCCCTTGAAGAGTCCGCGCCACGTCTACCCGCAGACGACCCACTGACGGTCACGGCGTGCCGAAGTGCGCGGCGAGATCGGCGGCTCCGGGTGATGGCAGGAGTCCCCGGTCGGTGACGAGTGCGGTGACCAGGCTCGCCGGCGTGACGTCGAAGGCCGGGTTGTAGGCAGAGACCTCGGCGGTTCCGGGGCCGAGCACCTCTTCCGGGCTGCGCTGCTCGATGACCACGTCCGCGCCGGACGCCGTCCGCGCATCGAACGTCGACGAGGGGCAGGCCACGTAGAACGGAATGCGGTAGTAGTGGCACAGCACCGCGAGGTTCAGGGTGCCGATCTTGTTCACCACGTCGCCGTTGGCGGTGACCCGGTCGGTACCGACCAGCACCAGGTCCACCTCTCCGGCGGCCATGAGGCTCG
>JASFLG010000149.1:0-8730 GCA_050118205.1 Pseudomonadales bacterium | reverse complement strand
GCCGTGCGGGAGGGCGGAGGCGTTCGGGTGCGAGTCCGTTCAGAGGTCTTCGCGCACTTCGATCGGACCGACTTCGGACCGGCGAAACAGGCTCCAGGCCATCAGGGTCAGGATTGTGATGAGAATGGCTGCCTTGACCACGCAGAACTCCCCCATCGCGTGACATTGGATGCATCCTACATAGGGTTCTGCGACACCTCTGGCTCGCGAATGTGAAAGGTTTGAAGCGAAAACGTGGCAGACGTAAGCGAGACTTGTGAGCCGCTCAAACGCCCGCGCGCAGCGGGGCCACCACCTCCGCACCGAGCATACGGATGGTCGAGATCCGTTCGCTGAGCGGCTCGCTCCGGCCAGCCGGCGGAATGACGAGCTGGAAGTGGTCGGCGCCCAGGCCGTCCGCCCACTGCCGCAGCTGCGCAGTGCACTCCGCGGGGCTGCCGACGATGACCCGATCCTGAATCAGCCGATCGAGCCCGATTGCGTCGAAGGCATCATCCGGGTCGATGCCCTCGTCCCAGTCCAGCACGAACGCGCCGTTGTTCCAGTAGTAGCGGTATGTCGCCTCGAGACCCGCGCCATAGCGCTCGAGCGCCAGCCCCCGACTGGGCGCGCACAGTATCTCGCGCATGACGACCACCTCCGGCGCACGACCCGCAGCGACCGCCGCCTCGCGGTAGGTGCGGTTCAACTGATCGATTGCGGCGAGGCTCTGGATGGGATCCGTGACGTAAGCGTCCCCCAGCCGTCCGGCGCGCGCCGCACCCGCCTCCGACCACGCCGCCAGCCAGAGCGGCGGGTGCGGCTTCTGCAGGGGCCTGGGATGCACGGCCACGTTGTCATAGGCGAAGCGCTTTCCGTTGAAGCTGAACCGATCCCCGGTCCACGCCTGTCGCAGCACCTCGATGCACTCTTCGAATCGCGATACGCGCTCCTGGAAGGGAATTCCGAAGTGCTGGAAGTCCTGAGGCTGATAGCCCAGGCCCAGTCCGAGAATGAGGCGTCCACCGGACTGCTGATCGACCATGGCGCTCATCTCCGCCAGGTGCACCGGATCATACAGCGCACCGAGCACAATGGACGTGCCCAGCCTGATGCGCGACGTCCGTGCCGCCAGTCCGGCCAGCAGGATCAGGAGCTGCGGCTGACGATGCATCGGCGCGCCGTGGTGCTCTCCAAAGAGCACCGCATCGAATCCTGCCTCCTCCGCCGCGACCACCTGGGCCGCGATCTCTTCGAAGTCGCCGCTGACTCCAAACAGCGATATCTGCACGCGATCACCTCCATTGACGGGCCGCCCACGGGCGGTGTGCATTCGTTACCAGCTGTCCACGGCCCGATGTTTCTCCGAACGGCCACGGTCCCTCGGCAACAGGCGCAGCACGCGCACCAGCCGCTCCCGAGTCTGCTCCGGCTCGATGATGTCGTCGAACGCGTTCGCATCACGCACGAGCGCGTATCCGTCGGCCCGGTTGAGCTCCACCGAGTGCCAGCCGAGCACCACCGCCGGCACGGAGGCCCCCGTCGAGTAACCGGTCAGCAGGGCCGGCGCCAGCCCCCGGCCGTGGCGAACCTGCACCGCCAGGAGCGGCACCTGCCGGGACTGATGCGCGAGTATGCAGCGCATGTGCATTCTCGACTGACCCTCTTCGACGCTGACCGAGCGGTCACGGGCGATCCAACGGGTCGAGGTGCCGAGGGTGTCGATCAGCGCGACAATGGGCAGCTGCCAGGCATCGCAGAGCTCCACGTGCCGGGAAATCTTCTGGGCGCCCAGCTCGTCGATCCTGCCCCCGTCGTGCATCGGGTTTGTCGACAGCACGCCGACGCTGCGCCCCCCCAGCCGGGCAAAACCTACCTGCACGGACGGCGCGAAGGGCGCTCTGAGCTCGAGGAACGACCCCGGGTCGACGAGCCCTTCGATGAGGTCGGTCATGTCGTAGGGACCTTCCTCCGGCACCGGATTCCGCCAGGTTGCCGCGACGGGCACCTCGTCGACGGATTCGTCATGCCAGTACGCGAGACAGCGCTTCGCCACGGCCACCGCTGCACGCTCGTCCTCGACCAGAAGCTCGATCCCGCCGTTCGCGAGCTGCATCTCGGCGCTGGAGAGCTCCCTGGGTGTCAGTCGCTTGCCGAGCGCCGCTTCGACCATGGGTGGGCCGCCCATACCGATGGCGGAGCCCGCGGTCGCGATGACCACGTCCGAAAACCCGGCAATGCTGGCATGTCCCGCGAAGGACGGCCCGGAGACAATGCTGATCGTGGGCACCCAGCCCGACAGCTCGGCCATGCCGTCGAAGATCGTGTACGGTCCGAAGGCGCCGGACAGCTCCACGTGTCCCAGACCGGCCCGGGGATGGCGCGCCCGGCTGCCGCCGCCGTCGACGAATGCCACCACCGGCCAGCGGTGCTCCCTGGCCAGCGCCAGCAGCCGGCCGATCCTGGCCGCGCCGTAGCCGCCGCCGCTGTCGGAGTAGTCCGTGGTGGAGACCACCGCCGCATGGCCATCGATCGAGCACAGGGCGTCGAGCCCACCGCTCTCGGTAACCCAGGGATTGTCGTCCGATTCCGGATCCGCGGCCGCGATGGTGCCGTAGGGCACCTCGCTGCCAGGGTCCATGAGCAGATCCAGTCGCTCGCGTGCGGTCAGGCGTCCATTGCCATGAATGCGGGTGACGATGTCCGGACGCGCCGCATCGAGCCGCGCTCCCCGGGCCCGGCGCAGGGCCTCCAGGCGATCGTCGAGGCCACTCATCGCAGATCGGCACGCGTGACGTGCCGAGGCCTCGCGCGCGGGATGCGTTCCAGCATGGTACCGATGCGTTCGCGCGTCCGGTTCGGCTCGATGATGTCGTCGAACTGAAAGCTCCGCCCGGCGCGCACGCCGCTCGTCGACTCGCGCATTCGGTCGGCGTACGCATTGCGAATCTCCAATGCTTCGGCCGGGCTGGCCGCGGCCTGGATCTCCTTGCGCTTGACGAGATAGGCAGCCCCCTCGAGCGACATGCCTCCGGACTCCACGCTCGGCCAGGCCAGCTTGAGCAGTGGCGCGTTCCGACTCGACCCCCATCCGGACATGGCGTAGGGGCCGAGCCCGTAGGCCTTGCGCACCTGCACCGAGGCGAGCGGCACGTCCCGGGCATGCAGAGATGCCAGCGGCCGGGCATGGTGACGCGCCATGCCGTCTGCCTCCGATTGTGGTCCCACCATGAACCCGGGGTTGTCGATGAAGGAGACCAGCGGAAAGCCGTACGCATTGCACAGCTCGATGAATCGGGACGCCTTGTCCGCGGCCGGCGGGTCGATGGATCCGGCCAGGGGGGATTTCGGCTGGTTGGCGAAAACGCCGATCGTGCGTCCGTTCAGCCGCGCCAGCACGGTCAGCATGGATCGGCCGAAGTCGGGCTGCAGCTCGAGGGCGCTGTCCGCATCCACGAACGCCGCGATGAGCTCGCGCATGTCGTAGGGCCGGCGCCGGTTCTCGGGCACGATATCGGCGATGGTCGGGTAGCCCGCGGCCTCCCGACCAGACGCCGCATCCGGTAGGTGGAATCCGAGATACCGGCGCGCCGCGGCAATGGCGGTGCGCTCGTCCGCCACCACCAGGTCGATGTCCCCGCGCGCTGCATAGGCCTCCGCTGGACGGGTCACCCGGCCTTCCGTGCCCCGCGTCCCGATCTCCGACCCGGTGACGGCCACGCTGAAGTCGCAGAGCATGGCGGCGCCCGCTTCCGAATCCAGCACGCGACCGAGCACACAGGCAACCGTCGGTGCCCGGCCATTCAGCTCGGCGAGCCCGTCAAAGAGGCCATAGCGGCCCCGCGGCGCCACCATGATCGGCGGTGGCGGCAACGGATCTCCCGGACGCGCCCCGTCACCGTCCAGCAGCAGCACCAGCGGCCAGCGCTCCGCCACCGCCAGCTGAGTCAGCCGGGCCAGCTTCCGCTGATTGCGATCGCTCTGGGTGCCGTCGGCGACGCTGCGGTCGCTGGCCGCGACGACGACCGGTTGTCCGTCCACCATCGCCCCACCGCAGACCAGCCCGTCGGCCGGGCTGTCATCGTCAGCGGCTGATGTGCGTCCGGCGAGGACACCGTACTCGACGAACGAGCCCGGATCGATGAGCGTGTCGACACGCTCACGCGCCGTCAGCCGCCCGCCGGCACGAATGGCTGCCAGCGCGTCGGCTCGGTTGTGATCCAGCGCCGCGTCCGCTGCCGCGCGGATCTCGTCGATCAGCTTTCTGTCCAAGCCTGGTTCCCGCCCCTGTGCTACACGCCGTGTTCGTCCCGATACGCCCGCCAGCGGGCGAAAGCAGAGTGAATCCGCTCGAAACGCTGATCCACACTGACCTCGATGTCGGGGTGGGTGAATATGTAGAGATCGCCGTGCCGGATCGCGTCAACCACCATGTCGCCGACCACCGCCGGGTCCAGTGCGGCGGACATGATCTGCTCCATCCGGGCAAGCTCCTCGTCGGTTGGGTCCCCGGTCGCGCTGAAGGCGACCCGCGACGTGTCCCGGTCGCGTTGCAGCGCCTCCGGGCGGTTCCGGCCCGAGTTGAAGATCGCCGTCTTCACCACTCCGGGGCAGAGCACGCTCACCCCGACGTTCAGCGGCGCGAGCTCGGCGTGAATGGTTTCCGAGAGGCCGACCACCGCGTACTTGGTCGTGTTGTAAATGGAGAGCCCGGGCACCGGAATGTGTCCGGCCCCGGACGCGGTATTGACGATATGACCGCCCTCGCCGTGATCGAGTATGCGGGGCAGGAAGGCCTGGATGCCGTTGATCACCCCGTCGTAGTTGACCCGGGACACCCAGTCCCAGTCCCGATAGTCCATCTCGTCGATGCGTCCACCGACGACCACCCCGGCGTTGTTGCACAACACGTGGACCTTGCCGAACGTCTCCACCGTGCGCGCCGCAGCAGCTTCCACGGCGTCCCGATCGCCGACGTCCACCCGCATGGGTACGACCTCGGCGTTCGAACCCTCGAAGTCTCGAGCCAGCGCGTCGAGCGCCGCCTGCTCGATGTCCGCGGCCACCACCTTCATGCCCGCGGCCGCAAACGAGTTCACCATGGCGCGCCCCATTCCGCTCGCCCCGCCGGTGACGAATGCCACCCTGTCCTGCAGTTCCTGCATGGTCTTTCAACCTCCCCTGAAGTGATGCTGGCGCCCGATAGCGGGGCGCTCCCTGATTCGAATGATGGTCCCGGCGTCAGTCACTCCAGCCACCGCTGTAGGAGAAGAACTGACCCGTCTGGAAGCGTGAACGGCCATCGAGCAGCGTCGCCGTGAAGGCGGCCAGCTCTTCCATGGTGCCCAGGCGACCGGCCGGCACCCGGGCCTCGATCCGGCGTCGCCGCTCCGGATCGTCCGCGCCGTTCGCCTGGATGAAACCGGGAAAATCCATGAAGTTGGTACCGATCGCGTTCACCGTCACGCCCTGCTTCGCGTACTCGAGCCCCACCGCGCGAACCAGAGCATTCGCGCCGGCTCGCGTTGCGCCGTACAGCGATACCTTCGGCTCGGGTCGAGCGCCCGTAGCGCTGGTGAACACGACGATCTGCCCGGACCCGGCCGCGACCATGGGCGGCAACGCCGCCTGCAGCGCGTGAAACACCATGTCCAGATTGGCGGCCTTCACCCGGTCCCACTGCGCTTCCGTCGCCTCCAGAAAGCGTCCGAGCACGATCTCCCCGGTGACGAAGCAGGCCGCGTCCAGCCGGCCGAACGCCTCGAGTGCCCGCTCCACCAGGGCCTGATTTCCGACCCGGGTCAGCAGATCCACGCCGTCCGCGGCGACCACCCGGCACCCACCTGCTGTGAGCTCGGACACGAGGGCCGGATCGGCGCCATGCAGCATCAGATCGTGATTCCGGCCAGCAAGCTCCCGTGCAAGGGCCGGGCCCACATAGCCACCCGAATTGGAAATGAGCGCAACGCGTCTGACGGTTTCGGACATCGCCCCTCCCCTCTTTTGGACCTGGCCACTATACCGGCGAACGGGCATGCTATGGGAACAGCCAGTTCAAGGGAGAGAGAAATGCCACACGATCTCGTAATTCGGGGCGGCACCGTCGTGGACGGTACCGGCGCGCCACGTCGGGAAGCGGACGTCGCCGTCAGCGGCGGGAAGATCACCGAAGTCGGCCAGGTGACCGGCACGGGAAGACGTGAGATCGACGCGTCCGGCAGGCTCGTCACGCCGGGTTTCGTCGACATCCACACCCATCTGGATGCCCAGATCGCCTGGGACCCCATCGCTTCCTCGTCGTGCTATCACGGCATCACGTCCGCCGTCCTCGGCAACTGCGGCGTCACGTTCGCGCCCTGCAAGCCCGAGGATCGCGGCTACCTGGCCAGCCTGATGGAATCCGTGGAGGACATTCCCGCGGACAGCATCCGTCAGGGCGTGCCCTTCAACTGGGAAACCTACGGCGAGTACCTGCAGGCCATCGACGGCATGGACAAGGGCATCAACGTCGGCGGCATGGTGGGACACTGCGCCGTGCGCTATCACGCCATGGGTGAACGGTCCCTGGACGAGGAGCCCGCCACCGAAGCGGACGTCGAGAAGATCGTGGCCCTGGTCGACGAGGCGATCTCCGCCGGCGCGCTGGGCTTTTCAACCTCCCGCACCTACATGCACAAGGTTCCCGACGGCCGCTGTGTGCCGGGCACCTACGCCGGGGTAGATGAACTCCTCGCCATCGGGCGGGTGCTCGGCGGGCACGGCAGGGGCGTATTCGAGGCGGCAGCCCGGCTCGGTGAGGGTGACAAGGAAGCCCACCTGCCGAAGACCCGCGCCGAAGTGGCGTGGATGGGCAGGATCTCGCGGGAAAACAACGTCAAGGTCACCTTCGGGCTGACGCACAGCTACCGCCGTCCGGACCTCTACCGCCAGGTGATCGCCTTCGCGGAGGAGGAAAACGCGGCAGGAGCACATCTCCGCCCGCAGACCTCGGCCCGGGGGATCGGCGGACTGTTCGCTCTGGACCACCGCACCCCGTTCGGCGGCAACGCCGCCTGGCGCGAGCTCGGGCAGCTACCGCTCGAAGCGCGCGTGCAGGCGCTGGAAGACGCCACTTGGCGCGAGCGGCTCTCGGAGCTCGAGCATCCGGTGATGTTCGACATGAATCTCGCATTCGTGCTGACGCAGGACAACGTGGACTACAGTCACAACCCAGCCAACACGCTCGCAGCACATGCCGAGCGCCTGGGAGTCACACCCGTGGAGGCCTTCATTCAGCTCAACCGCGAGCACAAGGGCCGGGTCGCGATCTGGTATCCGGGCCTCAATCAGAGCATCGATGCGGTCGGCGAGATGCTCAAGAATCCCACCGTGGCCATGGGCCTTGCGGATTCCGGCGCCCACGTGGGGCAGATCATGGATGCGAGCTCACCCACCTGGCTGCTGAGCTACTGGGTACGCGACACGGGCCAGATCGAGCTGGAGGACGCGATCCGGGGCTGGACGTCGGATACCGCTGATCTGTTCGGCATCTCCGGCCGCGGGGTGCTCGAGCCCGGCGCCTTTGCGGACATCAATATCATCGATCTGGATTCACTCGGCATGGATCTTCCCGAATACCGCCACGATTTCCCCGGCGGTGCCGGCCGCTACGTGCAGACCGGCCGCGGCTACGATCACGTGATCGTCAACGGTGTGCCGTTCATGGAAGCGGGCGAGCATACGGGGGCCTTTGCCGGCGTCACGCTGCGCAGCTGACACGCCGACACGCGGGGCTTCAGGCCTGCTGCAGCCCCGCGAGCCTCGCCCGGTGGCTGGACCCGTTGAAACGGGTCAGCAGCACGGCCCCGCAGGCAAGCACGCCTGCCATGAGGTAAAGGGCCTGGACCGTGGTTACCTGGTCTGCAATCAGGGCGAACGCGCCCGCGCCGATCGATCGGCTCAGATTCGCGAGCGACATGTAGATGGCGAACTGGGTGGCCGCGACCTTCGGCCAGCAGATCTCCATGAACGCCGCGATCACCGCCACGAACATGAGCTGACTCGCGAACTGACTCGCTAGGAGCGCGGCAATCACCACGAGCGCGTCGTCCCAATGTGCCTGGGCCAGGGCGAAGCCGACGGCCACCAGCGCGGCCGTGACGAGCCCGACCATCATCAACCGTACGGCGCCGAACCTGTCGACCAGCGGCCCGAAGGCGAGCCCGACGACCGCGCTCGCACCCGCGGCGATCCCGATCCAGTACGAGTACTCCTCCGTGGTGAATCCGAGCTCCTGGACGGCCATCACCGGAAAGATGCTCACCGCCACCCCCGCCGACGCGCGTCCGAGAAACTCCACCCCCACGAGCACGAGGCTCATGGGCAGAAAGAGCACGCGCAGCAGATCCCTGAAGATCTCGACGAACGATCCGGGCACCTCCATATCGCGCGGCGATGCCTCGCCTCGTGTCCAGGGCAGAAGGCGCTCGCCGTGCCGCTCCCGGACCAGCGTGATGAACACGAACACGGCCGCCACCGCGCATGCGGAGATCAGTGCGGTCAGCGGAAGCCCGAACTGCACGAGCAGCACACCGTTCAGCGCTCCGAAGGCCGAGAATCCCGCCACCTGGCCGAAGGCCATGAACGCGTTCGCACGGCCGCGCTCCGTCTCCGGCAGCAGATCGATTGCCATCCCGTCTACCGCCACGTCCTGGAAGGCCGCGAACGCGTTGATGGCAAACCCGATGGCGATCAGGACCCCCAGCTGATCGG
>JASFLG010000148.1:0-8779 GCA_050118205.1 Pseudomonadales bacterium | reverse complement strand
TTCTCGAGCGGCTGGACATGGTTCGCGAGCAGTTCAAGGACAACAACGCGCAGCTGCCGCCGAACGACATCCTGCTTTCCCAGATCATGGAGCGGCTGATCATCGAGAGCCTGCAGGTGCAGGAAGCAGAGCGCCGGGGACTGGTGATCGATGACGAAACGCTCACCCGGGCGGTGACCGCCTTTGCGGCCCAGAACAACATGACCCTGGAGCAGTTCGCCCAGCAGCTCGAGCAGGACGGACGCAATTACGCCGAGTTCCGCGAGCAGATCCGCAAGGAGATGATCATGCAGCGTCTGCAGCAGGCGATCGTCAACCGGCGCATCTCCATCTCCGAGCAGGACGTGGACGACCTGCTGAGCTCCCCTTACTACAAGCAGCTCCTGTCCGACGAGTTCCGGGTTGGCCACATTCTGCTGGCGGTCGAGCCCGACGCCAGCGACGAAACGGTCCAGGCGGCTAAGGACGCGGCGAAAGAGATCGTCACCGAGCTCAGAGACGGTGCCGACTTCACCCAGATGGCCGTCTCCCGCTCCGCCGGCTCCCACGCGCTCGAGGGGGGTGACCTGGGCTGGCGCAAGGCTGCCGAGCTGCCGACGCTCTTCGCCGAGCTGGTGGTGCAGATGAATGTCGGCGACGTCTCGGATCCGATCCCCAGTCCCAGCGGCTTTCACGTGATCAAGCTGCTCGACCGGCGCGGTGCCGGGGTGCAGACGGAGACCCAGACCAAGCTGCGCCACATCCTGGTGATGCCGTCGGAGATCCGCACCGAGGAAGAGACGGAGGCGCTCATCCGTGACATCTATCAGCGCCTCGAGGCCGGTGCGGATTTTGCCGAGCTGGCTGCGGAGTACTCCGAAGATCCCGGCAGCGCCCTGGCCGGCGGCGAGCTGGGCTGGACTTCGGGCGACGAGTTCGTGCCCAAGTTCCAGGAGGTGATGGCCGCGACCCCGACCGGATCCCTGAGCGAACCGTTCCGCTCCCAATATGGCTGGCACATCCTGGAGGTGGAAGACCGGCGCGAGCAGGACATGAGCGACGAGGCGCGCCGGGACATGGCGCTGAAGATCCTGCACGGCCGCCGGTTCGAGGAAGAGCTCGACAAGTGGCTGAAAGAGCTCCGGGACGAGGCCTTCGTTGAAATCCGCCTCGGCGACAAGGGCTGAGATAAGCATCCGGCGTCGTCATGACGGCCCCACTCGCGATCACCCCCGGGGAGCCTGCTGGCGTCGGTCCCGAGCTCCTCGTGCGTCTCGCTCAGTCCGAGCGCGACATCGGCTGGGTCGCCATCGCCGACCGCGGGCTCCTGGAGAGGACCGCACAGCGGCTCGACCTGCCGCTCGATCTCGATGAGCGCACCGCGGACCCGGCGCTGGGTGCCGCGCACCTCACCGTGCTGCACGTCCCGCTCGCAGCACGCGAGCACCCGGGGCGGCTGGATGTGCGCAATGCCCGCTACGTGCTCGAGACGCTGAACCGGGCAGCAGACGGCTGCCTTTCCGGGGCGTTTCGCGGTGTCGTTACGGGACCGGTACAGAAGTCCGTGATCAACGAAGCGGGCGTTCCCTTCAGCGGCCACACCGAGTTCTTCTGCGAGCGGGCCGGCGCGGACGACGTGGTGATGCTGCTGGTCGCCGGGACGCTCCGGGTGGCGCTGGCCACCACACACCTGCCGCTCGCGGCGGTGCCGGCGGCGATCACGGCAGTGCTGCTGAGGCGGCGTCTGGGCATCCTGCTCGAGGGGCTGCGGCGCTGGTTCGGCTGTGCCGCTCCCCGGGTGCTGGTGGCTGGTCTCAATCCGCATGCCGGAGAAGGCGGGCATCTCGGCCGGGAGGAGATCGACGTGATTGCGCCGGTATGCGAAGCACTCCGGGAAGCCGGTGAGAACGTCGAGGGACCGCTCCCGGCGGATACGCTCTTCACGCCGCCGTACCTGGCGCGCGCGGACGCGGTGTTCGCCATGTATCACGATCAGGGTCTGCCGGTGCTGAAGTCGCACGGCTTCGGCTCCGCCGTGAACGTGACCTTGGGACTGCCGTTCATCCGCACGTCCGTGGATCACGGGACGGCGCTCGACATCGCCGGTCGGGGTACCGCCGATACGGGCAGCCTGCACGCCGCGCTCGAGCTGGCTGCCCGGATGGTCCAGCGAGGAGCCTGATCAGCCGGGTCAATGCGTACCGGCGTTGCCCGCGGCAGGGGGCAACCACCCAGCGGTCTTACCTCTTCAGGCCTGTCGGATCTGTCCGAAAGTGCAAATCGATTGTCCGCATCCGCCACTGTCGCAACCGCGTGCCGCACGTACTCTGCTGCCATCGACGCATTGGTTCTGACGAAGAATTGCTTCCCAGAATCGGAAGCGGTCAGCTTCGCGGCACGAACACAGGAGCAGCACAATGGCAGCAGCAAGGTCCCAGGAGATGGAGGAGCGACCCGAGAACTACGTCGGTCCCAATCTGGATCCGCACGGACTGAGACTGGAGCCGCACAGACTTGCCGAGGGTGTGTATGCGTTGCTAGCGAATGAGATGCCCAAGGACAACAACGGCATCGTCATCGGTACCGAATCGGCGCTCGTCGTCGACGCGGGCATCAACGGCACCGTTGCCTGTCAGATTCAGGCGATGGTCAGATCCCTGACGGACAGACCGATCCGATATCTGGTCAACACCACCTATCATGGCGATCACACGTTCGGCAACGCCGCGTTCCCACCCGAGGTGACGATCGTCTCGTCGCTGCGAAACAAGCAGAGCATGGCTGATCTGTCCCGCGAGAAGAAGCAGCGGTCCGGGAATCTGCGCGGCAATCTCTCGGCGCTCGACGACGTTACGGTCTGGCGCAGACCGGACTTGACGTTCTCGGAGCATGCCGAGATCGATCTGGGCGGGGTCACGGTCCAGCTGTGGTACTTCGGTCCGGGAAATGCGCCGGGCGATACCATCGCATATGTGCCGAACGCGAAGGTCGCCTGGACCGGCAACTATCTGATGGCTGTAGGGGTGCCTCCGATGCTGCTGGAAGGCGGAACGGCACCCTACATCGCCAGTCTCCAGAGGTTCAAGGCAACGCTCGACGTCGAGATCATCGTTCCGGGCCACGGTCCGATGGGGCCGGCGCAGGCGTCGGTGGACAACTTCATCGCCTACCTGCAGGAGCTGCACACCCATGTGAGTCGGTCGATTACCGATGGGCTCGATGCACGTGCTGCGGTCGATGCCTATCCCATCTCGCCGCTTCTTCACCCACCTGCCGATGTAACGCCGAATCCGGCCATGGCGGCGATGGCGCCGCATCTGCATCGGCTCAACGTTCTGGCGGAATATCGGGCGCTATCCGGGCAGTAGCGCGCATCGGACCTACTCGAGCGCCTGTCTCGCGCCATCCGGCTCGCGCGCCAACGATCGGCCAGGAAACTTCAAACAGACAGAAAGGAGATCAACCTCATGACCCGAACCGCAGCAATCCCTGCTCCGCAGCGGCCGCATGCACGCGGCGTCCCCGAATTCTCGACAGCCGAACGGGACCGCCGCTGGAACATCGGTCGTGGACTCATGGACGAGAGAGACCTGGAGGCATTGATCGTGTTTGGATCGCGCGAAGGCGCGTTCCCCGCACCCTATGCAATGGACACCTACTTTACCAACGACCGGCCCGGCGCCATCGTGGTGTTCCCGCGCGACGACGAGCCGCACGTGCTGGCCTTCGCGCTTGCCGCCAACGATCACATGCAGGCGATGGAGCGCCATGAGGCGGTGTGGATCAAGCCGGAGAACTTCTTCGGCGGCGCCCCCAACGGTCACGCCCTGGTCGCCGTGCTGAAGAAGCTTGGTCTGGATAGTGGGCGCATCGGGGTGCTCGGTCTCGATCCGTACCCGCCTTTCTACTTCGACGGGCCGATGCCGTATCACACCTGGAAGGCTGTTCTCGACAGCTTTCCCGAGGCAACGTTTGAACAGGTCGGACAGCGGTTCTTCGAACTCACCTCAGCACGCAGTGCAGAGGAGCTCGAGGTGCTGGAATGGTCGGCCGGCGTCGGCGAGCAGATGTGCCAGGCGATGCTCGATGCTACCGGCCCGGGTGCCACCGAGGCCGACGTCTACTCGGCGATCGTTGCCGCATGCCCTCGCCACATTGGCTTCACGGCAGAGATCCTGCTTGGTTCCGGCAAGGAAATCGTGAGCTGGGGGCCGCCGACCTGGAACTACCGTCCTCATACTCCCCGCACCATCGAGGACGGCGACGTGGTCGTCGCCGAGGTGTTCTCTTCGCTGGGCATGCTGGAGACCCAGCACCAGCCGACCGTCGCCGTCGGCAGAGTGCACCCCGACTACGAGCGAGCAGCCGAGACCGCTCGAGCCTCCTACGAGGCCGGGCTCGAGGCTCTGAAACCGGGTCGCACCTTCGGCGAGGTCGTTGCAGCGATGCAGCAGCCGCTGGAGGAGGCGGGCGGTTACCAGATCCACCCGCTGATCCACAGCATTAATCCGTACGGGTTGATCTGCGGCTTCGGCGAAGGTTTCGGCCGGCTGGCGGGTGCCGAGCGCTACGCCATGACCGCCGAGGTGCCGATGTTCGGCGAGGAGGTCGAACTGCAGGCCGGCATGACATTCTCGTTCGAACCCAGTTGTCTGCTCGGAAGGCGGTTTGTCAATCTCGGTGGCACCGTGGTGGTAGGCGACCGGGGCGCGATCGAGCTCAATGAGGTGGCAACGCGCCTGATGCGTGCCTGAGCGGCTGTGGTCGAGTCGTCACGAGATGTGACGCAGGCACCATCGACCAGCCGCACCGGGAGTGGCTAGCGCGTTTTGGTCTGCCGTTCGCGCCAGGCGCCCGGGGACAACCCGGTCCAGCTGCGAAATGCCCGATGAAAGGTCGATGGCTCGGCGTAACCGAGCAGATAGGAAATCTCGGCAATCGGCAGTCGGCCGTCGAGCAGCATTCGTTCAGCTCGCCGGCGCAGCAGATCACTGCGGATCTGGCGGAACGTGACACCCGATTCCGCCAGATGTCGACGCATTGTCCGCTTGGTCATGCCCAGCTTCTGTGCAACCGCCGGTTCCGCCCCTTCTCCGCTCAGCAATCCTTCGGACAGTGCTTCACGCACCCTTTCAACGAACGTCGGTTCCTCGCCAATTCGACGAATCATTGCCGAGGCGTATCCTTTGAACACGTCGGACAGCTCGGGCGTGTGTTCGGGGAGGGGCAACTCGCAGATCCGGCGACTGAACACGATCGAGTCGTCGCCGTGGCAGCCGAGATTCACAGGGCAGCGGAAGAACGTTTCGAGATGCAGCGGCTCTACCGGTCCAGTCCAACGCATGCGTACTTGCTGCGCCGCGAAGCGGCTGCCAACGAACGCACGGCCCAGCGTCATCCACTGGCCCAGAAAGAAACAGATCGCCTGCTCCCGGTGCCCGAATGGCGACGGATCGGGATGCTCGCAGAGCAGCTCGACCTCATCGTCCCTGATGTCCAGCCTTACCCGCGTATAACGGAAAAATGCCCGGATGTAGCGTTCGGCGCGACGCAGCATCGCGCCGAAGGTAGGGCTGGTGCGGAGCAGAAATCCCCACAGGCCCAGCGCTTCGATCGGCACGGCTGCTGCGAGCTCGATGCCGAGCGTCTCGCGCGGGTCGGCAAAGATACGCTCGAGCACCGCCTGGTATTCGGCGGTCGGAACAACCAATTCCGTTCCGAAGCGGCATCGCGTGGGCGCCAGATGGGCGATGTCGACGCGGATCCCGAGCCGCTGTGCCGCCTCTGTCAGCACCAGAAGCGTACGTTCGTGAACGAAATCGCCGTGCGCATTCAACATCGCCGGCGTCTGTCCAACACTGTCAATCGAAGGTTGCGATCTGCCACTACCGCCCGGCTTCCGCCCTCGTATGCTGAGTACGAATCCGCATGGCCGGAAAGGTTCCCCATGTCGCGCAGAATTTCACCCGGTCGCATGACCACGCAACGCCGCATTGATTTTATCGGCAGCCGGCTCGTGCCCTTGATCGATTGAACGGCGCGGTGTGCTGAGTTTGCGCTGCCGTCTGGTTCTGGATGAAACTTGTCCCATCCGATAGAACCAGGACCCAACCTTGAGCCACCGGGCCCGGAAACGCTTCGGTCAGCACTTCCTGGTGGATGAAGGCGTTCTGGCGAGAATCGCCGACGTGGTGCGTCCGCGGCCGGACGACCGGCTGCTCGAGATCGGCCCCGGTCACGGCGCGCTGACCGCTCATCTGTACGGTCACACGGAACGCTACGTGGCGGTCGAGCTGGATCGGGATCTCATCGCACCGCTCAAGGCGCGTTTTCCGGATCTCGAGCTGGTCAGCGCGGACATACTGAAAGTGGACCTGGAGCAGCTGCTCGAGCCGCCGCCCTGGCGCGTGGTCGGCAACCTGCCCTACAACATCTCCTCGCCTCTGCTGTTGAGGCTCTTCGGGCACCTGCCGCGGATACGCGACATGCACTTCATGTTCCAACGGGAGCTCGGCGCTCGGCTGGGGGCGGAGCCCGGCACCAAGAGCTGGGGGCGTCTGGGCGTGGTGACGCAATACTACTGCGAGGTGGAGAGTCTGTTCGACGTGCCGCCGCAGGCATTCGCGCCGCCGCCGAAGGTGCACTCGCGCGTGGTGCGGCTCATTCCGCGCGCGGAGCCCGAGCCGGTGGACGTGGTCTGGTTCGACCGGGTGCTCAAGCTCGCGTTCTCCTCGCGACGGAAGCACATCGCCAACGGCCTCCGATCGCTGGTCGTCGATTGGGAGCGGGCCGGTGTCGATCCCCGAGCGCGCCCCGATGTCCTGTCGGTGAGCGACTTCGTCAACCTGACAAACGCGGTGGTGCGAGAGAACGAGGCCTGAACGCGTTATGCTGTGCGTGCGGTGAATGAAGATTTCGACATTCAGGTAGAGGTGCGCTACATCGAGCGCGAGTCCGACCCGCAGGCCAAGCGTTTCGTCTTTGCGTACACGATCACGATCAGTAACCGGGGAGCGCAACCGGCCCGGCTGATGAGCCGTTACTGGCGCATCACCGATGCGGAAGGAGACGTCCGGGAGGTGCAGGGCCCCGGAGTCGTTGGCAAGCAGCCGATGATCGAGCCCGGCACCGGGTTCCGCTACACCAGCGCCGCGATTCTGGGAACGCCGGTGGGCAGCATGGAGGGTTACTACGAGTTCCAGGCCGACGATGGGCAGTTTCGCGTGCCCATTGTGCCGTTCTCGCTGTCGCAGCCCAACGTGGTGCACTGAGCGTTCGATGGCGACCTTCGCGATAGGGGACATCCAGGGCTGCTACGAGGAGTTCACCATGCTCCTCGATGCGCTCGACTTCAGAACCGACCGCGACCATCTCTGGCTGGTTGGTGACCTGATCAATCGCGGTCCCGACAACGTCGGTGTGGTCCGTCGCGTGATGCAGATGGGTGACGCGGCCATCACCGTGCTGGGTAATCACGACCTTCACTTTCTGGCCATTCATCGCGGCGGCCACACACCGAACCGCGCCGATACCCTTCAGGATCTGCTCGATTGGAAGAACGTGGACGAAGCCTCCGACTGGTTCCGGCACCGGCTGATGCTGCATCGGGACAAAGCGCTGGGATATGTGATGACTCACGCTGGCCTGCCGCACATCTGGACTCTGAAGCAGGCCTCGGAGCTCGCCCGGGAGGTCGAGGAGGTCATCCGTGGCCCCGGGTGCGAGCACTTCTTCCGGGAAATGTACGGCAACGAACCGAATCTCTGGTCGCCGGATCTGGAAGGTATGCCGCGCTGGCGTGTCATAACAAACTATCTGACGCGCATGCGTCTGGTCGATCAGAACGGCGCCATGGACTTCTCGCACAAAGGCGCTTTGCAGGATGCGCCCGGCGGTCTCCTCCCGTGGTTCGATCTGGTAGCCCGGAAACCGCCCAAGCAGAAGATCCTATTCGGACACTGGGCGGCCCTGGAAGGAAACACGGGTCACGACGACATCATCGCGCTCGATACCGGATGCGTATGGGGTCGAAGCCTGACCGCGCTGCGCCTGGAGGACGGTGCGTTCTTCGCCGCCGAATCCGTCAAGGCCACAGCCTGATCAGACCTCTTCGACAAGCTAAGCCACAGAACTTTGACAAGCTGATTAGCCGGCCGCTTTTCGGTCGAGGACGATTTTGTCGGACAGGAGGGTAGAACTACCGCCCGTACCATAGCATCGACCGTTCGGCGGTTACAGCTTTGCTGTGCGTGACAGAACTGTGATGCTGTCCGCGGATCGAATGTAGAAGACGCCGAAGATGAATTCGGGGGACGTTGGTCTTCAGCAGATTCTGACTAGGCTACAACCACAGCAGCAAAGGAGAGCTTGCCATGGGTGTATTTGAGCACTATCAGGAACGATTCGATGCGGCTCTGGAAGAAGAGCTGACGCTTCAGGAATATCTGGAACTCTGCAAAGAAGATTCCAGTGCCTACGCAACCGCTGCAGAGCGACTGCTGCTGGCCATCGGCGAACCCGAATTCGTCGATACCTCCAAAGATCCGCGCCTGTCGAGGATCTTCTCTAACAAGATCATCAAACGCTATCCGGCATTCAACGAATTCTACGGTATGGAAGAGGCCATCGAGCAGATCGTGTCCTTCTTCCGTCATGCCGCGCAGGGCCTGGAGGAGCGCAAGCAGATTCTGTATCTGCTCGGCCCGGTGGGCGGCGGCAAGAGCTCGCTCGCCGAGAAGCTCAAAGCCCTCATGCAGCGCATGCCGTTCTACGCGATCGCCGGATCGCCGGTCAACGAGTC
>JASFLG010000147.1:0-8786 GCA_050118205.1 Pseudomonadales bacterium | reverse complement strand
CTACCATGCGCGCCTCGCGCGAGGGCCGGTCCCGGTGAAGGACGGCGCGGTCGAGCTGCTCGAGCACCTCGCCCGGCGGCGGGTGCCGGTGGTGCTGGTCACCTCCACGCACCGACCGACGGCCGAGGTCAAGCTCCGGGCGGCGCGTCTGCTCGGTTTCTTCGAGGGGCTGATCTGCGGTGGCGAGACGGCACGAGGCAAGCCTCATCCGGACCCGTACCTCAGCGCCGCCGGTCGCCTCGGCGTCGAGGCGGGGCGCTGCTGGGCGCTCGAGGACTCGGCGAACGGGGTGCGCGCCGCACATGGGGCGGGATGCATGGTCTTCCAGGTGCCCGATCTGGTGCCGCCGGACGACGACCTTCGTAAGCTGGGTCACAGAATCGTGACCACGCTGCACGACGTGCGTGAGGCGCTGGAAGCGCTCTGAACACCAGGACGGGCCGTTCAGGTCGCCTTCAGCAACTTTTCCGTATGTTCGCTGTCAGTGAAACTGTTAGCTGGCGCACGTTTTTGATTGCGAGGGCTGTAGTGTAATCGGGACGTCCAGCCGCCGGCCTGGAAGGACAGGCAAGGAGCGGCTCTTCGGATCACAATCCGGCGCCAGAAGAACAGGTGTGACCGCGGGCGTTTCCGCGGTGAAAGCAAGGCGCGGGCTTGCCCGCGGTGAAACCAGAAGACAGATACGCGGTCAGGAAAGGCCGCAACGACAGCAGTACTCCCTGCCGAGGAGATAAAAAAGTGATCAATCGCAGTGAATCCCAGCTGATCGCTCGGGAGCAGCACAATCAGGTTGCACGCGCCGCCAGCAAGGTGGCCGAACGCAAGCCGGGAACCGCCCCCAGACCGAAGCGCAAGCCCCGCACGTCCTAGCCCGGAAATCTCACCGTGTCCCGCGCCCGCCGCTCCGCGCGTGGCGTGGACGGCGGGGCGTCGGTGGTCAGAAGTAGAGCGCGCTGAGCACCCAGGTCAGGGTTCCCCACATCAGCAGCGTCAGCGGCACGCCCACCTTCACGAACTCGGAAAAGGTGTAGTTGCCCGCGCTCATCACGAGCAGGTTCGTGTTGTAGGCCATCGGGGTCGCGTAGCTCATGTTGGCGCCGAACAGCACGGCCAGCACGAAGGGCTCGGCCGGCAATGACAGTTGTGTGGCGATACCCACGGCAATCGGCGTGCCGATGACGGCGGCGGCGTTGTTCGAGACGATGTTGGTCAGCAGCGCCAGCAGCATCATCAGCGCCGAGAGAATGACGGTTGGCGAGGCATCCGAGGTCAATGACAGGAACACGGCGGTCACGTACTCGATCGCACCGGTGGCCACCAGGGCGTGGCCGAGGGCCAGGCTCGCGACCACCACGAAGTACACCGAGGGGCTGATGGCGCGGATCGCGGCGCCCAGGTTGAGGCATCGGGTCACGAGCAGGATGACGGCCCCGGTCACGGCGCTGACGGCAATGGGCATGATCCCGGTGGCGGCGAGGCCGATCGCCGCGGCGAGCACGCCGAGCGCGAGGCCCGACTTGTTCGACTTGGGGAGGTCCACGCTGGCGTCGAGTACCAGAAACTCCGGGCTCTGCTTGAGCCGCGAGATCTGTTCCCGCGAGCCCTGGACCAGCAGGATGTCCCCTGGCTGAAGCAGCACGTCCTGGATGTCTTCCTTGGCATGCCAGATGTCCTTGCCGGCCCGGTGCAGAGCCAGCACCGCGAGCTGATAGCGGTCGAGAAAGCGGGTGAACTTCAGATTGGCCCGGTCGAGCGTCGATCCCTGGACCACCGCGATCTCGGCCAGCATCTGGTTTTCCGCCGATAGCGGGTGGGCTTCGTCCACTCGATGCTCGGCGGTGTAGAGGCTGGCGGAAAGAGCCGTCTCGTAGCTCTTCAGCTGCGCCGGCGTGTCGTTCACACGCAGCCGGTCCCCGGCTTTGAGAACCACGTCGGGCAACGGCAGGATGAAGTTGTCGCCGCGACGGATGCGGGTCACCTTCATCTCGCTGCCGGTGGCGGCGATGGCGTCCGCGAGCTTCCGGTCGACGAACGGGGAGTCTTCGTTCATCTGCAGTCTGGCCTCGAACACCCGAGGTGAAGGGTTCTCGAGGGTGACCGTCCTTGGCGGCAGCAGCCGGGGCGCGATCAGCCACAGGTAGACGATGGCGACCCCGCCCGCGATGGCGGCCGGGACCACGAAGTCGAACATGCGGATCGGCGACAGCCCCAGATCCTGTGCCACGCTCACCACCAGCAGGTTCGTTGATGTGCCGACCGTCGTTGCCATGCCGCCCACCAGGGTGGCGAATCCCATGGGCATGAGCACCCCGGCAGGTGAGCTCGACGTGCGCAGACAGACGCTGACGAGGATCGGCAGCAGCAGCACGACGATCGGGGTGTTGTTGACGAACGCGGACAGCACGGCGCCGACGGCGAGGGTGGCGAGAAAGGACAGAAACGGTGCGCGACCCCAGATCCTGCCGAGGAAGCGCCCGATGGGCTCGAGCGCACCGGTGAGCACCAGTCCCTGGCCGAGCACCATCAGCGCGCAGACCGCAATCAGGGCCTCGTGGCCGAACCCGGCGAAGAAATCCGATGGCTCGACGCCCTTGTAGGGGAACAGGGCGAAGCCGACGGCCAGCACGGCGATCAGCGCGAGGCTCGTCAGCTCCAGGGGAATGCGGTCCCGGGTGAAAAGAAACAGCGCGAAGATGGTGAGCGCCATCGCAGCGATGGCGTGCGGATCGGGTGTCGGGATCACTGAGTTGTCGCCCACGGCGCGTGGCCTGATGCACCTATGGTAGTGGAAAGCGCGGGCGCGCGGGAAACCCACGTGTGCGGGGCACCGTACGTTTGCGGAAGGCGAACGCAGCGCCCGGGATACGTGGCGGCCGCTGCGGCCGCGCGCCACTAGAAGACCAGGTCGACGACGTCCTCGAAGCGGGAGACGAAGTGAACCGTGAGGCCTTTCCTGATGTGCTCGGGGACCTCCTCGTACTCGCGGCGGTTCCCCTCCGGCAGGATGATGTTTCTGATCTTCTGCCGCTTGGCGGCCAGCAGCTTTTCGCGCACGCCGCCGATGGGATAGACCTGGCCGGTGAGGGTGAGCTCGCCGGTCATGGCGAACCGCCGGTCGGGCGCTCTGTCTCTCGCCAGAGACAGCAGGGCCGTGGCCATGGTGATGCCGGCACTCGGACCGTCCTTGGGAGTGGCTCCGGCGGGGACGTGCAGGTGGATGGTCGCCTCGTCGAAGTAGCCTTCCGGCACACCCAGGTCGTGGGCATTGGCGAGCAGGTAGCTGTACGCGATGTTCGCCGATTCCTTCATCACTTCGCCGAGCTGACCGGTCAGCTGCAGGGACGAACGGCGGGCGTGCACCCGGGTGGCCTCCACGGGCAGCGTGGCCCCGCCGAGCGCGGTCCATGCCAGTCCGGTCACGATGCCGACGCCGTGCTCGCGAACCTCCTTCTCGTACAGAGGACGCCCGAGGTAGGCGCTGACGTCCGCGGCCTTCACCGTGATTGGCCGCTTCGCGCCCTTCAGGAGCTTCACCACCGCCTTGCGCACGATGGCGGCCAGCGACTTCTCGAGTCGACGCACGCCCGCCTCGCGGGAGTAGCCTTCGATGATGGCGGACAGGGCTGCGGCGTCGATCTTCAGATCCCCCCGCGCCTTGAGACCCGCCCGCTTGAGCTGACGCGGCAGCAGGTGCTTGCGGGCGATGGCGCGCTTCTCGCTGTCCAGATAGCCGGAGAGGTGAATGACCTCCATGCGGTCGAGCAGCGGTCCCGGGATGGTGTCGAGCTGGTTGGCCGTGCAGATGAACAGGACCCGGGACAGGTCCACGTCCACGTCCAGGTAGTGGTCGTGGAAGGTTCCGTTCTGCTCCGGATCCAGCACCTCGAGCAGGGCGCTGGCCGGATCACCCTGGAACGAGGCGCCGATCTTGTCCACTTCGTCGAGCATGATGACCGGATTGGCGACCGCGGTATCCTTCAGCGCCTGGATCAGCTTGCCCGGCATGGCGCCGATGTAGGTGCGGCGGTGGCCCTTGATCTCCGCTTCGTCGCGCATTCCTCCCACGGAGAAGCGATAGAACTTGCGGCCGAGCGACTCGGCAATGGACCGTCCGAGGGACGTCTTGCCGACGCCGGGCGGACCGACGAAGCAGATGATGGAACCGGCCACCTCGCCCTTCATGATGCCGAGCGCCAGAAACTCGAGGATCCGGTCCTTGATGTCGGTCAGGCCCTCGTGATGCCGGTTCAGCACCCTGGTGGCCTGCTCGAGATCCCGGGTGTCCGCGCTCGTCCGTCCCCAGGGCACGCTGGTCAGCCAGTCCAGATAGTTTCGGGTGACCCCGAACTCCGGCGAGCCCTGCTCCAGGGTGGAGAGCTTCTTCAGCTCCTCGTCGATACGCTTCCGCGCGGCCTCGGGCACGTCCAGATCCTTGATCCGGGCCTCGAATTCCTCGATCTCCGCGGTCTTGTCGTCCTTGGAGATGCCGAGCTCTTTCTGGATGTACTTGAGCTGCTGGCGCAGGATGGTTTCCCGCTGGTGGGACTGGATCTCCGATTCGACGTGCTGCCGGATCTCCTGCTGGGCGCGGGCGATCTCGAGCTCCTTGTGCAGCAGCTCCACGACCTTCTCCAGACGCCGCTGCAGGGTCACGGTCTCCAGGACTTCCTGGAGTTCGCGTCTCGACGCGGATGTGAGGCTGGCGGCAAAGTCGGCCAGGACGGACGGCTGATTGGGATTCGACCGCGCGAGGAAGACCTTCAGCTCCTCGCCATAAAGCGGGTTCAGCGGGATCAGCTCCTTGATGATGTTGATGATGGCGACCGCGTAGGCTTTCTCGTCATCGTCGCCGCTCTGTGCCCGCTCGGGGAAGTACTGGGCCGCCGCCGAGAAGGGCGGCTTGTCGCTCACCCAGCGGCGGACCCGGAAACGCTGCAGCCCTTCCAGGAGAATCTGCAGCTGATCGTCTTCACGGTGCACCCGATGCACGCGGCAGACAGTACCCATCTCGTACATGTCGTCGGTCGTCGGCACACCGCGGGTGGTCTCACGGGTGGCGATCAGGCCGATGACGTCCTGCTCCCGCTTCTGGACTTCCTTGAGGGTAGGCAGCCAGGTTTCGGCGTCCACCACCAGCGGAATGGCCTGGCCCGGGAAGAAGGGTCGCTCGTAGGGGAGGACGTGGATGATCCCGGGATGTGCTTCGCTCGGCAGGATGATCTGTCCGCCGCTGGTCTGCGGCTGGATGACGTCGCCCTGCTGATCGATGTCCATGCGCACGCTCCTCCTGGTCCTTAGAACCTATGTGAGGGCGGATCGGGAGATTTCAAACACCGCCGGGCGGGCGCCCGGCGGTGGTCGGAAACGGCTGGACCGGGGGTGCTCTACTGGATAGTGGTGTCGGAGTTGTCCGACGCCCGATCCACGAGCGCGACCTGCTGGCTGAGGTTGATGTAGTCGACCAGGATCTCGCCGGACTCCTCGAGCAGCGGGTCCTTTGCGGGATCAGGCTCTTCCTCCGACTCGGCTTTGCGCAACTCGTCGAGCTCCTCGAGGCTCTTCACCGGCGTCTCGCCTTTGGCGACGCGCAGGGTGTTCTCGACGTTCAACATCCAGGCGTCTTCCTCCGCCTTCTCCTTGGCGCGGGTGCTCTCCTTCAGGGACAGCGTGGTGCGCTGGCTGTTCTCGTGCGCCTTGGCGGCCAGCGCACGCAGGTAGTTGAAGTCGGGGGAGTCCGACGTGCGCTTGTCGTGCAAGGCCTGCAGCTCGGGCAGCAGGGTCTGAATCTGGTTGGTCTGCGGATAGATTGCCGGCTGAATCACGTCCCACGGCATGGCGTCGTCCAGGGCGCTCTCGCCGATCCGATCCGCATCGAGCGTTTCCGGAAACTTGATGTCCGGCAGCACGCCCTGGTGCTGCGTGGACTGACCGGAAACGCGGTAGAACTTCGCAGCGGTGATTTTCAGCTGCCCGCGATTCAGCGGTACCAGGGTCTGCACCGTGCCCTTGCCGAACGTCTGGTTGCCGATGATGATCCCGCGACCATAGTCCTGGATGGCCCCTGCGAAGATCTCGGAAGCCGAGGCGGACAGACGGTCCACCAGCACCGCCAGCGGTCCGTCCCAGGCCGTCTCGTTGTCCGTGTCCGCGTATACATTGGCGCGCCGGTTGGCCGCCTTCACCTGCACGGTCGGTCCCGACTTGATGAACAGTCCCGTGAGCGAATCGGCCTCCTGCAGAGAGCCGCCGCCATTGTTGCGCAGGTCGATGATCAGGCCGTCGATGCCGTCACCCTCGCTCGTGAGCTCGTCGATCAGGCGGTGCACGTCCCGCGTGGTGCTCTTGTAGTTCGGGTCACCCTGCTGCACGGCTTTGAAATCCACGTAGAAGGTCGGGATCGTGATGATGCCGATGCGGCGCTGGTGGCCGTTCTGGGTAATCTCCAGCACCTGCTTCTGCGCCGCCTGCTCCTCGAGCTTCACGGTGTTGCGCGTGATCTGGATCACCTTGCTGCTGTGCTCATCCGTGTGTGGAATGACCTCGAGCCGCACGGTGGACCCCTTCGGACCCCGGATGAGCTCGACAACGTCGTCCAGACGCCAGCCGACCACGTCGATCAGCGGGCCGTTCTCGCCCTGGCCGACGCTGACGATCCTGTCCGCCGGCTCGATCAGGCCGGACTTGTCCGCCGGGCCAGCCGGCACCAGCTCCACCACGGAGGTGTACTCGTCCTCGCTTCGGAGCACCGCGCCGATGCCTTCTAGAGAGAGGGACATGTTGATGTTGAAGTTCTGCGAGGTGCGCGGCGAGAAGTACTGCGTGTGCGGATCGTAGGTGCTGGCGAATGCGTTCACATAGAGCTGGAAGGCGTCCTCGCTCTTCGTCTGGCGGCTCTGCTTCAGACGGTTGGTATAGCGCTTGGTGAGCAGGGTCTGGATCTCGTCGAGATCCTTGCCGTTGAGCTTCATGTTGAGCGCGGCGGCTTTGAGGCGCTTACGCCAGATGTTGTCCAGCTCCGCCCTGTCCGCTGGCCAGCTCGCGTTTTCCCGGTCGATCTCGATGCTCTCGTCGGCCTCGAAGTTCATGTCATCGAGACCCTTGGCGAGCTCGTCCAGGAGGAACTCGAGCCGTTCGACCAGACGCTCCTGATAGAGGTTGAAGATGTCGAATGCCGGATCCAGATTACCCCTGACCAGGGCGTCGTCGAGCTCGTAACGATACTTCTCGAGCGACTTCACGTCCGCCGCATCGAAGTAGACCTTGGCGCCATCGAGCATTGAAAGGTACTTCTCGAAGACCTCGCTCGACAGCTGGTCGTCCATCGGCTTGCTCAGGTAATGGTTGTGCCGGAGCTGATCGACGATCCCGAGGGCCGTCCGGGGGTGCACGTCCAGCGGCGACAGGGCAACGATGTCCTCGTGCGCCGCATCCGTTGCGCTCGGCGCCGTGGAGATCGCGACCTGCGGCGGTTCCTGCGTTGCGGCAGCCTGATCCTGGCCTGCAGCGACGGCAAAGGTGGAGAAGACAACGGCGGAAACGATCGCCAGTACCGCTGTCAGGGATCGTTGTCGAAGCCGACCCTGCCTGGTGAGTAACTCGTTGGTCTCTGTCTGCATGTGTCCTGTCGCTAAATCTCGTTGAAGCGCGGTAAGATGCCGATGCGCAGCGACTCCCCAGAGGCGGCGTGCGTCAGCGGCGTCTCATCTACGGGTCGCTAGGCGTCCGGTGCCGGGCGCTGCCCGAGAGCGGGGTCCCTGCTGCCGACGTGGTGTCGGCCGGTCAACCCGATTCCGGCGGCGACCTCCCGAGGCCGGTGGCCGGATCATCCTGCGCCGAGGCGCTGTTACTATGATGCCCGGCTGCTTGGTAGGTTCCCCCAAACCTGCCCAGCGAACATAGCCAAATCCCAAAATGGGTCATATGAACGGAATGTAACCCGGTGTTAAGTCGATGGGCAACCGCAGCCGAGCGATGTCGACCGGGTCGAGGAGATGTTATGAAGTTTGCAACCCCCCGCATGATTTCCGCCCTCCGGGCCGCCGCCGGACCGGTTTTGACCGGATCAATGATTGTCGGGCTGGCAGCGCTCGCCGGTGGCGTTCGGGCAGCGGAAGGGACCGACGAGGCGCTCAGCTCGGACGCTCAGAAGGCGAGCTACAGCATCGGTTACTCCATGGCCGCCAACGTTCGCCGCGAGTTCGGCGACGACGTGGACCTGGCCGCGTTCGAGGCGGGCATCCACGACCAGCTCGCGGGCAGCGACAGCCGTGTGTCGCAGGCGGATGCCAACGCGTCCCTGCAGGCGCTCGTCGCCTCGCGACAGGCCGCTGCGGCGGCTGCCGCCGAGGAAAACGGCAGCGCCGGGAAGGCGTTTCTCGCGGAAAACGGCAAGCGGGAGGGGGTGGTCACCCTGCCATCCGGGCTCCAGTACGAGGTCCTGGTGGCGGCGGACGGGCCGAAGCCCAAGCCCACCGACCGGGTGACCACGCACTATCGGGGCACGCTGATCGACGGCACTCAGTTCGACAGCTCCTACGATCGCGGACAGCCCGCGACCTTTCCGCTCGACGGTGTGATCGACGGCTGGACGGAGGCGCTGCAGCTGATGTCGCCGGGTGCCAAGTGGCGGCTTTACATCCCGCCGGAGCTCGCTTACGGGGACCGCGCTCAGGGCCCCATCCCCGCCAACTCGACGTTGATCTTCGAAGTGGAGCTTCTGGAGATCAACTGATCTCAGGGGGCCTCGGGATCGATCACGATCTCGAGGCTCGCGAGCAGCTGCAGGC
>JASFLG010000146.1:0-8806 GCA_050118205.1 Pseudomonadales bacterium | reverse complement strand
CCCGGAGACGCGGGCAACTTCGCCATCATCGTCTGCCTGCACAACACCGAGACCGAGCTCCGTGAAGCGATCAAGGACGGCGACACCTTCGATGCGGTCTGCCGGGCCATTCCCGGCCTTCAGCCCTGGGTCGCCGAAGGCAAGGCAACCGCCACCACGCATCCGTTCGGTATCGGCGACATCCGCGCCGTGTGGCGCCACTACGTGGTAGACGGCAAGCCGCTCGTAAAGAACTTCTTTGCGGTCGGCGATGCGGAGCTCCGCACCAACCCGCTGTACGGCCGCGGATGCAGCACCAGCATCCTGCATGCGCACATGCTGGCCGACGTGCTCACCGGCGTCGGCGATCCGGCGGCGCGCGCCGTCGCGTTCGATATGCGCACCGAGGAAGCGCTCCGCCCGATTTTCGATACGAGCCTCGCCGAGGACAGAAACGGCATCCGACGATCGCTTGCGAGCCGGCAGGGCAAGCTTCTGGAGAAGCCGGACAGCTTCAAGAAGTGGTTCGCCACCGCCTTCGGAGATGCGCTGGCTGCCGCCGGCCGATACAACCTGCATGTGCTGCGCGGCATGATGCGCACGATGAACCTGCTGGAGAAACCGGGTGCCTTTCTGCAAGACAGGCGCACGCGGCTGATCATCTTCATGTACATGCTCCGCGGCCGTTCGAGGAACGCGGCGGCGCGCATCGTGCGCGGACCGAGTCGCCAGGAAATGCTGGCGCTGATCGAGGGAAGCGAACAGTAGTCCGATCACCGCGACCACTGCACGTCTGCTCCAAGGCACAAGGGGGAAAGATCATGGCTTACGAGATCAAACGCTTTCCGCACGACGGCACCGTCGACGCGGATGGTCACATCCTGGAACCCGCGGATCTCTGGGAGAACTACCTGGAGGAAAAGCACAAGCCACGTGCCATGCGTATCCGGGTGGACGACGAGGGTTACGAGTACCTGGAGATCGACGGCAAGCCGTCGCAGCGTTCCCGCAAAGGGTCTCTGGGGATCCTCGGCGCCATGGGCGCGGAGGATCTGCGCCCGAGCCCGGACCGGAGGTACTCGGATAACATCCCCTTCGGTGCCTGTGATCCGAGCGAGCGGCTCGAGCTCATGGCCCAGGAGAACCTGGAGTTCTGCCTGCTCTACCCCACCATCGGTCTGCTCTGGGAGGTGGAACTCACCGACCCGGAGCTCTCGCTGGCCTACTGCCGGGCCTACAACCGGTGGATCGCCGACTTCTGCCGGGAAAGCGGCGGCAAGCTGGTTCCGATTGCTCAGCTCACACTGCTGGACGTGGAAGGCTCCGTCGCCGAGCTGGACCGCGCGGTGAAGGATGGATGCAGGGGAGCCTGGGTCAATCCATTCAACCACAACAGAGTGATACACGGCTCGCCGGTGCACGATCCGCTCTTCGCCAAGTGCGTGGAGCTCGACGTGCCCCTTGCCATCCACCCCACGTTCACACCCCACGCCGCCGCGGACGGCATCTTCGACTGGCCCCCGGAGGGTCGTGCCTGGGGCGAAGCCATCTGGCTGCGCTCGATCGTCCAGCAGGCGCTCATCTCCTTCTTCTCGCTGGGCACGCTGGAGCGCTTTCCGGAGCTGCGCCTCGGCGTGCTGGAGGCGGGCTCAGGATGGGTCGGCGCCCTGCTCGATCGCCTGGATGCCTTCTCCGAGTCGCTCAACATCCAGCGCACGCCCATCTCGGAGCTCTTCCGCCGGCAGTGCTTCATATCCGGTGACCCCGACGAAACCGCGGCACCCCACATCATCGACCACGTGGGCGCTGACTGCTTCATGTGGGCGTCCGACTACCCGCACCCGGACCACCCGCACACGTGGGTGGACGATCTGACCCGCTACGCGGAGCAGCTCGCACCCGAGACCCGCGCCAAGGTGCTCGGGGGCAACGTGAAGCGGATCTATCGCCTGACCTGAATCGCACGGCGTCGGCCGGATAGAGCCGGGGAGTCACACTGACACTCAGGCTTCCATCGACGGTTCGTACTTCCCCTGTCGTGCGAGGCTGTTCAGCCGTGCACGGTTCAGCAGTGCCTGTTCCGCCGCCGCCAGATTGGCTGCCTTGCCACGCCAGGCCTCGAGGACCGGCTGCTGAAGAGCCCGACCGTAAGACAGACTGAGCTGCCAGGGCGCGTTACCACGCAATACATTGATTGCATTGAGGTTTTCCGTTGCCTCCTGCGGAGACTGGCCTCCGGAAAGGAAATTGATGCTGGGCACTGCGGCAGGCACCGTACGTTTCAGCACGGTCAGCGTCGCCTCGGCGACCTGCTCCGCCGGCGCGCCGGGGCTGTCTTTGCCCGGTAGCACCATGCTCGGCTTGAGAATCATGTGTTCCAGACGCACCCCGTGGAGATGGAGCGCATGGAACACGCTGTGCAGAACCCGTTCGTTGACCTCGGCACACCGTTCGATGCTGTGATCTCCATCCATCAGCACCTCGGGTTCCACAATAGGGACCACCCCCTGCTCCTGGCAGACCGCCGCATAGCGGGCCAGCATCTCGGCATTGGCGGCCAGACCGAGCAGAGTCGGGTTGCTGGTCGTGATGGGGTAGACCTCGCGCCATTTGGCAAAACGTGCGCCCTGCTGCTTGTAGCCGGCAAGTCGGTCGGCCAGGCCGTCGAGACCGTAGGTGATCAGATCGCCCGGTGCACCGCTGAGCGGCCCTTTGCCCTTGTCGACCTTCACGCCAGGTACGATCTTCTGCGACCAGGCGACCTTCGGCAGTGGCGTACCGGACCCCGACTGTTGTCCGAGGGTTTCCTCGAACAGAATCACACCGCTGATGAAACTGCCCAGATCCGGCGTCTCCAGGAGCAGCGCCCGATAGGCCTGGCGGCTCTCTTCGGTGGATTCGACGCCGATGGGCTCGAATCGTTTCTGAATGGTCGGCAGGCTCTCGTCAGCGGCGAGGATGCCGCGATGATCGTCGACCATATCTTCGATGGTGCTCCGTAGTTCGTCCTCGATCGTCATGTCCTGAGCTCCCGTCTGTCTGACGAGAGCGAGGTTACACTACGTGTCCAGGGTCGGGGTCGGACACGCTTCAATCGAAGACCGGCTCGACACCCGTCATCTCCACCGAGAGATCCCACAACCGCCTGGCATCCTCTGCACTATTGGCGTTGGCGGCCGGCTGTACCCGCTTTGCTGAGCGGGTCATCTCCATGAACCCCTTGGGCCCGAAGTACTCACCACCTACCACGTCGGTTCCTGTGGCAGCCATCAGGGTCGGCAGAGCGCCTTCCGCAGAAGCGTTGAGGAACGGACGAATGATCGGCTTGATCCAGAGGTTGAAGGCGTCCGGCAGGTGCTGGCCCAGGTTCGTGTCGGTCGCGCCCGGGTGACAGGCGACCGAAATGGCTCTGGCGCCGGCCGACTCGAGACGTCGCTGGAGCTCGAAGGTGAACAGCAGGTTGGCCAGCTTGCTCATGCCGTAGCGCGCGCCGGATGTGTAGCCCCGCTCCGCGTTGATGTCATCCCACTGCATCCTGCCGTTCCTGTGAGCGTGGCTGCTGACCGTCACGATGCGAGCACCGTCCTGCTCGTTCAGCTTCTCGAGCAGCAGCCCGGTCAGCGCGAAATGACCCAGGTGGTTCACGCCGAACTGGCTTTCCACCCCATCCGCGGTGCGTCCCAGAGGCGGCATCATGATGCCTGCATTGTTGATCAGAACGTCGAGCCGGGGCTCGGCAGCCACCTTCTCCGCCGCGGATCGAACCGATGCGAGGCTGGCGAGATCAAGCGGGACCCACGCCACGTCCGAGTCACCGTTCACCGCACGGATGCGATTGATCGCATCTTCCGCCCGCTCCTGCGAGCGGCACCCGAGCAGCACCCGCGCATTGCGACTCGCCAGGACCCTCGAGGCATCCCAGCCGATACCGGTGTTCGCACCGGTGACCAGGAAGGTACGTCCGGACTGATCCGGAACGTCGACTTCTGAGTAATCTGTGTTCATTGGCTCAAATCATTTCATGCGTCAGTCCAGGAGCGTACGTCGACGGGCGCCGTGTAAGCTAATGCCTTTCGGTGAGAGTCGGCCCGTTCGATGATCGTGGCAGCCCATCTCGTTCCGCTCTGGCTCAGCGTCGCGGTCGGGGCCGTCATGCTGATATGTGTCGCAGCGGCCGCGCTGACGGCGGACTGGCCGGCATTGCGGGCAGCGTCGGAACGCCAGCATGTGCTGCTCGGTGGCCTCCTGGCACTGTTCCTGCTGTGGCTTCTCACACTCCGCGTAATCGAGGACGTCTGGATACATCTCCTCGGTGTAACCAGCCTGACCCTGATCGTCGGATGGCGCTTCACGGTTCTTGGTGCAACCCTGGTGCTGTTCGGTTACCTGTGGTGGGAGCAGCAACCGCTGATGGCTGCGCCACTGGCGTGGCTGTTTTCCGTGCTGGTACCTGCGACCACGACCCGAATCCTTGCGCACGTACTGCGCCGGTATGGGTTGAGGAACCTGTTCGTGTACATGCTGGGTGCGGGTTTTGGAGGTGGCCTGCTGAGCGTGCTGGTGCTGGCACTCCTGGCTCTGTCGACCTTCTGGCTGATCGGTCAGTCCGACTGGGTCGATCGGGCCCTCGAGAACTGGCCGTTCATTCTCCTGCTGATGTTCCCTGAAGGGTTCATCAACGGCATGCTGGTGACCGCATTCACCGTCTTCTATCCGGACGTCGTGAAGACGTTCGACGACGACTACTATCTCGGCGGCTGAGCCGTCGCTAGGCTGGTCTGCCGAGATCGAAGAGGTCGATGAGCTGCTCGATCAGCGGCCACTGCCCTTTGTGGATCCTGGCCTGGACGTCTTCGAGCGCCACCCATTCAGCCCGGTCGACCTCCGGGTAGGTATTGATCCTGCCGGACCCGGGTGGCCACTCGAGCTCGAACTCGTTGCTTTTTATCGCTCCCGCATCGGGGGTGCTCGACTCGATCGCGAACGCATGGATGTGCTTGCCGCTTCGCTGACGCAGCGGCTCCAGCGGCACGAAGTGGCCATCGATTGGCTGACCCGTCTCCTCTTCGAATTCACGGCGGGCGGCCGCCAGTGGCTCCTCGTCCTCGAACTCTCCTTTGGGTATGGACCAGGCGTGGGTGTCCTTGTTCTTCCAGAACGGCCCGCCCGGATGCACCAGGAACACCTCGACGTGTTCCGCCCTCCGGAACGCAAGTATGCCTGCGCTTTTCCTGGTCATGGTCGATCCCCTTCCGGGGGGCGTCAGGAACGCAGACCGGACAGGTAGTCGTTCAGAAACGTACCTTTCGGATCCCAGGCATCACGCACCCGCCACCAGTCCGCCCAGCGTGGGTGAACGCGCGCGAGGGTAGCACCACCCAGATAGTGCACCTTGCCCCAGTGCGGCCGACCTTCGTGAGCGAGGAAGATCTCCTCGCAGGCGCGGAAGTAAGGCCCGTCATCCTCGCCCATCCCCAGATGCACGGACACGGTGGCCGTATCGCGCTCATAGGCGGTGGACAGCCACACGTCGTCGGCAGCCAGAGTCCGATACTCCACCGGCCACTGCACGTCGGGAAAGTCGTTCACCAGCAGATCGCGAATCGCACGCATGCACGCCGCCCCGCGCTCGAGGGGGACGCTGTACTCCATCTCCGTGTGCGGTACCGGCCGGTGGTTGGGCAGCACCTCGTAGCTCCACGCCACGCGGTGCCCTTCCTCGCCGAGCGGATACACGGGTTCGTCGGTGGTCGGGTTGATCACCTTGACGACCGCGCGATCGTCACCCGGATACCAGAAAAACTCGAAGTGGCGATTGCTACGAGTGTGATCGTCCGCCTCGCCGAGCACCGTCTCCAGGCTCGACTCCCAGGAGCGCTCACGCAACCGGTAACTTGGGCTGAGGTCGAGGGTCACGCGGGTGACGACGCCGAAAGCCCCCAGGTGCAGCCGGGCGGCCTGCCAGAGCTCGGTGTTCTCGGTCGCGGATGCGTCCACGATGCTGCCGTCGGCGAGCACCAGCCGGAGCCCGCGGACCGCCGCCGAGAAGTTCTTGAGCGTAATCCCCGTGCCGTGTGTGCCCGTCGCCGTGGCGCCCGCCAGGGTCTGCTGGTCGATGTCGCCCTGGTTGGTCAGGGCGAGCCCGTGCTCGCGCAAAGCGTTACCCAGCGTGTAGAGACGCGAGCCACCCCAGATCACAGCCACCGCGGCTCCCGGATCCGCGTCGATGACCCCCGCGAGGCCACTCAGGTCGGCGATGATCTCGCCGTCGTTGACGACCAGCGGGGCATGACTGTGACAGGCTCCGGCCACCCGCAGTCGCTGCCCGGCAGCCGTGGCGTCTGCCGCGAGACGGGCCGCATCGGCCTCGCTTCTCGGAAAGTGCAGCTGCGACGGCCGGCACTCGAGCTTACCGGACCAGTTGCGCCATCGCGGCATGTTGCGCCTCCCTTGACCGGAAAACCCCTATCTTAGCGGTACGGTGCCCGAGTCCGGCAACTCACGCCTGAACCACGATCTCCTTCGCGATGGACCGGCCCTGCTCGGCCGCCTGGAGGAACTCCGGCACCTGATCGAAGTTCAGGTAGTCGTAGATCTCCGGGGCCATGGAGTCGATCCTCAGCGCGAACTCCAGATACTCCTCGGGCGTGGGCAGACGTCCGAGCACCGCGGCGACCGCCGCGAGCTCGGCGCTCGCGAGGAACACGTTGGCGCCCTGCCCCAGCCGGTTCGGGAAGTTCCGTGTCGAGGTGGATACGCACGTGGAGCCCGCCTGGATCCGGGCCTGGTTGCCCATGCACAGGCTGCAGCCGGGCATCTCGGTGCGCGCGCCGGCCTGGGCGTAGATGTTGTAGTACCCCTCCTCCATGAGCCGGTGCTCGTCCATCTTCGTGGGCGGTGCTATCCACAGCCGGGTCGGGATCACGGTGTCTGCCGCCTGCAGCAGCTTTCCGGCCGCCCGGAAGTGTCCGATATTGGTCATGCAGGAGCCGATGAACACCTCGTCGATCTTCGTGCCCGCCACCTCGGAGAGCGGCTTGACGTCGTCCGGATCGTTCGGGCACGCCAGCAGCGGCTCGGTGATCTCGGACATGTTGATCTCGATCACCTCCGCGTACTCCGCATCCGGATCCGCTCGCAGCAGGCCCGGGCTGGCGAGCCACTCCTCCATGGCGCGCGCCCGACGCTCGAGCGTTCGCACGTCGCCATAGCCGTTCGCGATCATCCAGCGCAGCATCACCACGTTGGAGCGCAGGTACTCGGCCACGGACTCCTCTGAGAGCGCAATGGTGCAGCCGCCGGCGGACCGCTCGGCGGAGGCATCGGAGAGCTCGAACGCCTGCTCCACCGTCAGGTCCGGCAGACCTTCGATTTCGAGGATCCGGCCGTTGTAGACGTTCTTCTTGCCTTCCTTGGCCACCGTCAGCAGGCCGCGCTGTATGGCTGCGTACGGAATGGCGTTCACCAGGTCCCTGAGCGTGATGCCGGGCTGCATCTCGCCGGTGAAACGCACGAGCACAGACTCCGGCATGTCGAGTGGAATCACGCCGAGGGCGGCGCCGAAGGCCACGAGCCCGGAGCCGGCGGGAAACGAGATGCCGAGCGGGAAGCGCGTGTGCGAATCACCACCGGTGCCTACCTGGTCCGGCAGCAGCATGCGGTTGAGCCAGCTGTGGATGATGCCGTCTCCCGGCCGCAGCGACACGCCGCCCCGGTTCTGGATGAAGTCGGGCAGCGTGTGCTGGGTCTCGATGTCCACGGGCTTCGGGTAGGCCGCGGTGTGGCAGAAACTCTGCATGACCAGGTCCGCAGAGAAACCGAGACAGGCAAGCTCCTTCAGCTCGTCCCGGGTCATGGGGCCGGTGGTGTCCTGGGAGCCGACCGTGCTCATGCGCGGTTCGCAGTAGGTGCCCGGACGGATGCCCTGCCCTTCCGGCAGACCGCAGGCGCGGCCGACGATCTTCTGGGCGAGGCTGAAGCCCGCCTTGCTGTCACCTGGATTTTCCGGTCGGCGGAACGCGTCCGTCGGTCCCAGGCCCAGCGTCTCGCGTGCCCGTTCGGTGAGGCTGCGGCCGATGATCAGCGGAATGCGCCCACCGGCTTTCACCTCATCGAGGATCACGTCCGTTTTCAGCGAGAACTCGGACAGCAGCTCGCCCGACTCCGACTCGATGCGGCCTTCGTACGGCTTCAGCACGATCACCTCGCCCATCTTGAGCCTGGAGACGTCGCATTCCACCGGCAGCGCGCCGGAGTCTTCCAGGGTGTTGAAGAAGATGGGCGCGATCTTGCCGCCCAGCACCACCCCGCCCTGGCGCTTGTTCGGGACGAAGGGAATGTCCTCGCCCATGGTCCAGAGCACCGAGTTGGTCGCGCTCTTGCGCGACGAGCCCGTGCCCACCACGTCGCCCACGTAGGCGACCCCATTGCCCTTGTTCTTCAGCGCCTCGATCTGCTCGATGGCATTGCTGATGCCTTCCCGCGGATTCTTCAGCATGGCGAGCGCGTGCAGCGGAATATCGGGCCGCGACCAGGCATCCTGCGCCGGCGAGAGATCGTCGGTGTTGGTCTCGCCCGCGACCTGGAAGACGGTCAGCCTGATCGCGTCCGGCAGATCCTTTTTGTGCTTGAACCACTCCGCGTCCGCCCAGGACTCGAGCACCGCCTTCGCATGCGTGTTGCCTTTCTGCGCCCGCTCCGCCACGTCGTGGAACGCATCGAACATGAGCAGCGTGTGCTTGAGCTCCTCCGCGGCCTTGGCCGCATGGTCCGGATCGTCCAGCAGCTCTACCAGCGGCATGATGTTGTAGCCGCCGAGCATGGTGCC
>JASFLG010000145.1:0-8810 GCA_050118205.1 Pseudomonadales bacterium | reverse complement strand
CGTTCACGCCGTTTTCACCGGCGCCTTCTGAACATTGCGCGATGCAGAAAGCCAGTCATACACTCCATCCCATGCCATCCAAGCTGCGCGGAAAAATCCTCCTGGTGGAGGACCACCAGGATCTGGCCGAAACCGTCGGCGACTACCTGGAAAGCCGCGGCTACGTGGTCGACTACGCTGCGGACGGGCTGCAGGCGCTCCACCTGGGGGTCACCGAATCGTTCGACGCCGTCGTTCTCGACGTCATGCTGCCGGGGCTGAACGGCATCGAGGTGTGCCGGCGCCTGCGCACGGACGCCCAGATCACCACGCCCATTCTGATGCTCACCGCCCGCGATCAGCTCGACGACAAGCTCACCGGCTTCGAGGCGGGCGCCGACGACTACCTGGTGAAGCCATTCGACCTGCCCGAGCTGATCGCCCGGCTCGACGCGCTGATCCGACGCGAGCGCGGCGTCGCCGCCGCCTACAACGTCGGCGATCTGAAGCTCAACGTGGACACCATGGAGGTGACCCGGTCGGGTAAGCCGATCAAGCTCTCCCGGACGCTGTTCGACATTCTGCGCATCCTCATGCGGGAAGCGCCCAAGGTGGTGCCCCGGGCAGCCCTCGAGCGCGAGCTCTGGGGCGACGACCTGCCCGACAGCGACGCGCTCAGGAGCCACCTCTACAACCTCCGCCAGGCAGTCGACAAGCCGTTCGATACGCCGCTCATCGAAACGCTCGCAAGCCGCGGCTACCGCATCCGCACGGAACAGCCCGACCCGATCCATTGACCGCTCTCGTCTGGTTCAGGAACGACCTGCGCACGGTCGATAATCCGGCGCTGCACGACGCCTGCGAGGCTGATCGCGACGTGGTCGCCGTGTATCTGGTGAGCCGCAGCCAGCATGAGCGCCACGACGAAGGCACGCCGCGGCTCGGTTTCGTGCGCGCCCACGTCGAGGCACTCGGCACCGACCTGGCCCGGCTGAACGTGCCGCTGTGGATCGAGGACGCGCCCTGGTTCCACGATGCGCCGGACCGGCTGGTGCGCATCGCCAAAGCCGTCGGCGCCCGGTCGCTTTACTTCAACGCGGAATATCCGCTCAACGAGGCCCGACGCGACGCCGCGGTCCGCGACGCCTGCGCCACCTGCGGGATCCGCTGCGAGGTGCGCCACGGTGACACCATCATGGCGCCCGGCAGCGTCACCAAGGACGACGGCGATGCCTACAGCGTGTTCACACCCTTCAAGCGTCGCTGGCTCGACCGGGTCACCGACGGGCTGCTGACACCGCTCCCGGCGCCCGAGCCCCGATCGCGGCCGACGGTCGACGTGCCGGCACCCGACGCCCTGAACGGGCTACCCGAGGCAGCGCAAGATCCCGACTGGCCCGCCGGCCACAGCGCTGCCGCGGATCGGCTCGATGCGTTCGTGTCCGGACAGCTCGAACGCTACGACGAGGACCGGGACTACCCGGCGAAGCCCGCCACCTCCCGGCTCTCGGCCTATCTCAACGTCGGCGCCGTCTCGGTACGCACCTGTTATGCCCGGGCCGCCGCCGCGCCCGAAGGATCGGGACGCGAGAGCTGGCTTTCCGAGCTCGTCTGGCGCGAGTTCTACCGCCACGTGGTGGCCGCCCATCCGCACGTGAGCCGCGGCCACGCCTTTCAGCAGCATCTCGACGGGCTCGACTGGCGCCACGATCCGGAAGGGCTCGCGGCCTGGAAGGCGGGGGAGACCGGCTACCCGCTGGTGGACGCCGGCATGCGCCAGCTCCTCGAGACCGGCTTCATGCACAACCGGCTGCGCATGATCACGGCCATGTTCCTGAGCAAGCACCTGCTCATCGACTGGCACGAAGGGGAGCGGCACTTCATGCGCCATCTGCGCGATGCCGACTTCGCCTCGAACAACGGCGGCTGGCAGTGGAGCGCGTCGACCGGCACCGACGCCGCGCCCTACTTCCGCATCTTCAACCCCAGCTCCCAGGCGAAGAAGTTCGACCCGGACGAAGACTTCATCCGCCGCTTCGTCCCCGAGCTCGCCGACGGCAGCCGGCACTACCCGGAGCCCATCGTCGAGCACAAGGCAGCCCGCGAGCGGGCGCTGGCTTTCTTCAAGCGCGGCTGACCCACAGCCTTCACGGTTGCTTCACAGCCCGCCCTCTAACGTCACGGCTCGAATCAGAAGGACAGGAAAAGATGAGCACGCCGGAACGCGCCTTGACGAGCGAAATGCCCGACGTCGCCCGACGACCGCACTCGGAACCCCAGGGCACGCTCGACTGGGTCGGCATGAGCGAGATCCATCAACCCATCCTGCTCCGGGACGGCAATGCCGTGCAGCGCGTTCAGGCGGACGTTCAGATCTACGTGGATCTGGCCGACCCGCACGCCAAAGGCATCCACATGTCGCGTCTTTATCTGCTGCTGGACGAGCACGCGTCGACCCGTCCGCTCTCGGTCGCGGGGCTGAAGCTGCTGCTCGGCTCCATGCATGCCTCGCACCTGGACATCAGCACGCGCGCCTTCGTCGAGTTCTCCTTTCCTTTCGAGAAGCGCCAGCCGGCGCTTCTTTCCGACAACGCCGGCTGGTCCTCCTATCCGGTGACCGTGAAGGGCTCGCTCATCGACGGCGAGATGCATCTCGAGCTCGGCGTGGAGATCCTCTACTCGAGCACCTGCCCCTGCTCCGCAGCGCTCGCCCGTCAGCTCATTCAGCAGGCATTCGCCGAGCGCTTCCGGCGCGGCGAGGCGCTCGACTTCGATGCGGTGAACGACTTCCTCGGTACGGAGAAGGGCATCGTCGCCACGCCGCACAGCCAGCGCAGCATCGCCCGGGTGAAGACCGTGCTCTCACCGAACCTCGAGAGCCTGCCGATCCGCTCGCTCATCGACGCGTTGGAGATGGCGATCGGCACCCCGGTTCAGACGGCCGTCAAGCGGGAGGACGAGCAGGAGTTCGCGCTGCGCAACGGCCAGAACCTCATGTTCTGCGAGGACGCCGCTCGCAAGCTCAAGCAGTGCCTGAACGAGGACGCCCGCTTCGAGGACTTCTGGATTCGCATCGAGCATCACGAGAGCCTGCACGCGCACAACGCCGTGAGCATCGTCACCAAGGGAGTGGACGACGGCTATCTGCCGCTCCCCTGATTACCCGGCGCGTCGCACTGGAAGCGCGCGCACACCGGACGGCCAGCGGCCGTCCGCGTTGGGGACAGGGATGTCCCGGGTACCTGCGCGGCGCTAAACGCTGACGTTCTGCCTGAGCTCGAACCCGTTGCCGTCCGGATCGAAGAACGTGGCCACCCGCACGGGTACCCTCGCGTTGGCCTCGCGCAGCTCGGTCATACGGCCGCCGGCGGCCTCGATCTCCGACCGGGCCGCTTCGATCTCGTCCACCTCCAGGTTCAACCCGGCGTGCGGGATGGGACGCTCGCCGGGCTCGTTCGGGGAAAGAATGTGCAGCGCCAGCTGAAAGCTGCCGAAATCGAGCATCGACCACCCGGGGGACTCGGTGCTGGTGCTGACGCCGAAGACGGTCTTGTAGAAGGCGAGCGCCCGGTCCATGTCCAGTACGTAGTGGATCACGATCGGGTTTCGATGGGTTCTTGCTCCGCTGCTCATACATGCCTCCCGACGCTTCTCTGCTCCCCGCCCGCCAGGGGCTGCGGATCCTCGCCCGGATGGTTCCGGTAGAACGTCACCTCCTCTTCGAAAGGATCGGCGCCCGTGTTGAGCGCGCGGTGGGTGTGGTCTGTGATGGTTTCGATCTTCATGGCTGGATGGCACGTGCGGCGCTCAGTCAGCGGGACGTCCGGTCCTGTGCGGCAAAACGCTCAGTCAGCCGGTGCGCGTAGTACAGAATCAGGTCGTCGACGTCCTGCGCCCGGGTACTGCCTTCCAGGTAACCGACCAGACGGTTCATGAAGACGTGCCAGTGCGCCAGCAACCCGGCCCAGTGCGTTCCCGGTCCTCCCGGTTGGCTGCGTGCGCGCTCGGTGCCCTCCGGTGGCGGTTGCACGTTCGGGCCCATCCGGTCGGTCATCACGATCCGCGTACCGGCGGCTTCGGGAAAAAGTTCGAAATCCGTGAACCCACCCGCGTCCGCGGTGTAGGTGATGCGCCGCTCCGGCTCGAAGGACGTGATCTGACCGCCCCAGGCGTCCCGGAAGTCGAAGCGGCCACCCTCGTGGCGCTCCATGGTCGTTCCGAGAAACCATCTGCCGAGCGCCTCCGGCTCGCTGACTGCCTGCCAGACACGCGCCGGCGGACACGCGGCAAACCGTTCGAACCGCACGGTCTGCCTATCGATGAAATGCACCTCCCCTTCCATGGCGTCCTCCCCGAGAGTCTCTCGTCAGGTGACCCCGGCGCGCGAAATCAGTGCACGCCCTCAAAAAACTCGACGAGTCCGGTGCTCAGCGAGTACTCGGCACCGACCACGTTCAACCTGTCTTTCTGGACCAGCGCCTCCAGGATCTGGGATCCGCTGCGCAGCTGCGCCACCGACGATCGGACATTGGCGCGAACGCCTGCCCGCATGAGCGCCTCCGGATCGTCTTCAAGATTGGTGCCGAGCAGCCCCTGGATGGAGGGTCGGATCCTGTCCACGATCGAGTGCAGGTTCGGCGATCGATTCTCGGTCGGCTGGTGCAACTGATCGATGGTTGCTGCCACCGCGCCACAGTTGCTGTGACCGAGCACCACCACCAGCTCGGTGCCGAACTGCTCCGCAGCGAACTCCACGCTACCGATCTGGGAGGGTGCCACGACGTTGCCGGCCACCCGAATCACGAACAGGTCGCCGATACCCTGGTCGAAGACGATCTCCGCCGGCACCCGTGAGTCCGAGCAGCCGATGATGATGGCAAAGGGAGTCTGTTCACGGGCGCTGGCCTCCATCTGATCACGCAGGGTCATGCCACCATGTGACTGCCGACCCTCGATGAAGCGGCGGTTGCCGACCTGCAGCATCTCCAGCGCCTCGAGCGCATTCACCATCTACGACTCTCCTTGAGACGGACGTTTCTTCTTGTGTTTTCCCGTACCCGGGTCCGCCGCGACCGGAACGCGCTCGCCGTCCCGATGCCAGCCGAACTCAGAATACGCTTCCCCCGCGAAACCCCGCAACACAGCGGCCCGAACGTAGGGGATCGTGTTGTCCGGCAGCCCATCGAGGCGGAACCAGGCGAGCTGATCGCACTTGTCCGGTTCACGGTTACTCGGCTCACCGCCCCACTCGAGCGCGTGGAAGAAGAACGAGATCCGCTCGCCATCGTCCAGGCGGTGCATCACGTGATGCAGCCGTAGCGCCTCGGGCTCGATGACGAGCCCGGCTTCCTCCCAGGCTTCCCGGGCCATGGCCTCACGCGCGGTCTCGCCGCCATCGAGATGCCCAGCCACGACGCTGTAGCTGCCGTCGTGGTAGCCCGTGTTGCGCCGACGCAGCATGAGCAGCTGGCGGTCCCGCACCAGCACGAGATGAGCTTCCGGAATCGCCTTGAAGCGACTCACGAGCTCTGTACCCGCCACTGCCAGTAAATGAGGCCCGGGATGATGCACACCTCGATCAGTGCGAACAGCAGCATCGGCAACGGCGGCGCACCCACGGTCAACCACGATACGATACGCCCGGCACCACCCAGAAACGCGCATCCCCACACCACGCGAAACAACGTTCCCTGACGCTCGATCGACGGCGTGATCCAGAGCAGCGTCAGGCCGAGCCCCAGACCCAGGCCACCCAGAAAACGCAGATTGCTGTCCAACGCAGGTACCAGATCCGCGCTCCCATTCCCGTAGATTGGACTCGCCATCCCCATCATCAACGATGCGCCAGCCGCGGCGATGGTAAGCAGCGCCAGCACGACGTTCACCGACTGCAGGAGTCTACGACTCATCCCCGAACGCCACCTCCGACGCCGGAAAAACCTGGATGCGTGATCGCGGATGAACCACATTGGCAAGCAGCGCGTTGTGATGCGCGACGATGTCCGCAGCCGACATCCGCGCGTCGCCGGTGGAGTGACCATCGGCCACGAGAGTCACGTCGAGATCCCGGCTGAGGGCCGCCCGGCAGGTGGTATCCACGCAGTATTCCGTCTGCAGACCTGTCACGATGAGGTGATCCACCCCAACGGCCTCGAGGCGCGCCTGAAGATCCGTATCGTAGAAGGCGTCCGATGCCGTCTTCTCCACCACCTCGTCCTGTGGTCGACGATCGAGTCCCCGAAAGATCTCCCAGCCCGGAGCACCACGCTTCATCGCCTCGAACGTCGCGTGGTTGTGCTGGACGAAAATGACCGGGACGCCCGACTGCCGGGCACGACGGATGAGCCCGTTGACGGCATCCACCAGGGCGTTCTGCCGGTAAGCGCCCTCGACCAGCGCCTGCTGCATGTCGATGACCAGAATCGCTGTGCCGCTCATGAGATTGCGCTAGCCGAAGTGCACGAGCGCGGCCCGCAGCACCATGAACCAGAGCGCGACGGAGGAGGCGGCATAGAGTGCGAAGCGGAGCAGGACGATATTGATCGTGCAGTGCACGGCGCTGTGCAGCACCCGGAACACCACGAATAACCAGGCCGCAGCGAGACAGGTCCCGTCCACCGCAGAGGCGCCATCGAGATACAGCACGATGGCGTAGAACAGCACCGGCATCTCGAAGAGATTTTTCAGGTTGTCCGAGGGGTTGGCCACCGCAGGCGGCGAGATCTCCGCGAGCTTCGCCGGGGTGATCGCGTTCGGCTCGATCTGCCCGGTGTTCAGGAAGGCGATGCGCCTGACGTACATGTAAACCCAGACGACGAGCGTCAGGCCCATCATCGCGAAGAAGGGTCCAAAGATCGCGTTCTGCTCCACGTTACTCTCCCCTCGGAACGCTCAGATCGCCGTCGTCTTCATTTCCCCGCAGCGTTTACAGCGGTGGATCGTGACCAGACGTCCCTGCTTCACGTCGAACTGTTTGTTCTGATCAATCACCCACTTGTGAAAACCGCGCGAGCAGAGCGTCCTGCCGCGCGCCTTGTCCTTCTGCGACGGCCGCTTGAAACGGACCACGTCACCCACGGTCGAGCGCACTCCACCAACCGCCGATGATGCGCACAAGCGCCGTCGTGTCGGCGTACACGTGATCCGAACCGGGCACCTCCACCAGCGTCGCCCGACCGGGCGCTTGAAGGGCCGAGGCCAGCTCGGCAAAAGATCCTGTAACGTCCCCCGTCTGCTGGATGAACAGCGACGGCGTGGCATCTGCAAAGTCCCGCAGCCTCTGCAGCCGCTCTTCCTCATACGCCACGAGCGGCGTGCCGATGAACACGGCCGCGCCCGGATTCCCCTGCCGCCCGGCGACGGTGAGCAGCACAAGGGTTCCAAGGGACTTACCGATCACCAGATCCTCGGGCCCGGCCTCGACACGGTCCGCTTCCCCCGCAACATCCGGGTCGCCCCCCGAGTCCCAGTGCCGGTAGTGCGCGACCCGGGCACCGGTGTGTCCCACGGACAACCCGTCCACGAGCGCCTGCATCCAGGACTCGGTCTCCGGGTTACGGCCAGGCAGAGCGAGCACCTTCATGACCACCTTCTCCTTGCCGGGTTCACGCGCCACCTCCGGCCTGCCGCGCCTGCATGATCTTCTGATCCTCGCCGAACGAGCGTTGCCAGGCGGGCCGCTGCTCGAGGCGCGCCCAGTACTCGAGCAGCTCCGGATGCCTCGGCAGCACCGGCATGAGCTGAGTGCCCCACATGATCGACGAGCCGACCATCACGTCTGCTGCGGTGAACCGGCCACCAACGATGAACTCGCGCCCGCGAACCGCATCGCGCAGCACGTCCGCAACCTCGGCCAAATCCGCGAAGGGTCGGTATTCCATATCCCCTGGCAGATCCAGGGTCTGCCAGAGGATGGCGGGCTCCATGGTCACCGGCGCGAAGAACAGCCAGCGCAGGTACGGCCCGCGCTCCGGAGAGCCGACCGGCACGTCGAGGCCCGCGTCCGGAAACGCCTCTGCCAGATACGCGCAGATCGCCGCTGTCTCGGTCACCACCACGTCACCGTGCCTGAGCGCCGGCACCCGGCCCATGGGATTGATCGCCAGATATTCCGGCCGTTTCTGGTCCTTCGCGTCCAGGTCCAGGAGCTCGATGCGATACGGCACGCCGAGCTCCTCGAGCATCCAGTGCGCCACCATGGACCGTGATGGTGCCGCGTGATACAGAACGAGATCGCTCATTGTCTCCTCCCTGAGCGCTCCGGGCCGCCAGCATAGAACCTCGCTGCCGCGGACGCCAGGCGCGGTCCGGGGACCAGCGAAACCCGCCGGTCTCAGCCGGGATCCAGATCGATCTGCGCCTTGCTCGCGTGCACGCTGGCGTTCTCGTCGATCGCCGCACGAGCCTGCATCAGGTCGCCCAGAGCAGCGAACGCATGCGCGCAGCCGCGGGGCACCTCCCGGTTGGTGTAGTGCATACCGGCGATGCGGCAGTGGGCCGCGGCCCGTTCCAGCTTCTCCGCCGCCAGGGCGAACGTCGCCGCCACGTCGTCTCTCGGATCACTCATGGTCCCTCCTTCACCTGCGCCGCGCGCGTCGCGTTCCGTTGGCCGGCCCGAGCCGTTACCATGCCCGTCCCGCACGAGGCTCACAGCCCATGAAATCCTACATCCTCTGGGATCACGATGGGGTTCTGGTCGACACGGAGCCGTGGTACTTCGAGGCAACACGCAAGGCCATCGAGCCCCTCGGGGTCACCCTCGACCGATCCGGCTATCTCAGCAACATGGCCGCCGGCCGCTCCGCCTGGGAGCAGGCCCGTGCGCTCGGCGT
>JASFLG010000144.1:0-8818 GCA_050118205.1 Pseudomonadales bacterium | reverse complement strand
AAGACAGGTGTGACACACGGCCAGTCCCGCTTCACGCGCCGTCGTCATTCGGGCCTCGCGCAGAGCCGATCGATGCGGTTCCAGACCGTCAGCCTGTCGAGACCCGAAAAGGCCATCAGGAAGAGCACGCTGAACGCCAGGTACGCCCAGAACGAGATTCCCAGGGTCACCTTGGCCATGTCCGAGAGCTTCACCAGGGAGACGATCACACCAATACAGAAGACCTCCACCATCGACCAGGCATTGAGATGAAAGAGCCAACGCGTCAGGGTCCGGAGGAGCGGATGAAACCGTTCGAGCGCGAGGCTCATGGCGACCATCAGGATCAGCGCCAGCATCGCCCCTGGCACGACGATGACGAAGATGAGCACCAGGCCGGCGATCAGGTTGGCGCCGTACTGGTGCAGATAGCCTGCCGTCTGCAGCAGGGTCATCGAATTGCTGATGCCGGAAGCGGTCACGGTCAGAAACTCAAACGACAGCGAGATCCCGAGCAATACCAGCGCGGCCACGGAGAACGAGACGGCCCGGGTAAACGGGTCCGCATAGCAGACCGAGAGCACGAATCCGCAGCGGGCGCAGCGGGCACGCTGGCCGGGCTCGAGCGGCGGCACGTCCGTCATACGGTCACACTCGGGACAGCCGATCCGCTGCCCGGTCGAGCCGCCTTCAGCCGCGATGCTCACCGGCCGCCCGCGACGGGGGCAGGTCCTCTATCTCGGTCCACCAGGCGCCCTCATCCTGTGTGGCAAAGGTCAGGCTTCGGACCCGCTCGGCCGCCTGCGAAAAGGTCTCGCTGAGCAGATCCGGATGGTTGTTCTCCTCGCTCACATGACCGACCACGACCTGCAGCCTCTCGTGCGCGATGGCGTCCAGAAACCCGGCAGATTGCCGGTTCGACAGATGCCCCAGATCGCTTGCGATCCTTCGCTTAACGCGCTCCGGATAGCGTCCACGGACAAGCATCGTTTCGTCGTAGTTGCTCTCCATGAGCACGCCATCGAGGCCGGTGAACTTCTCGGTGACAAATGGCGTCACGCAGCCGAGGTCCGAGATCACGCCGATCGCCGTTTCGCCATGGCGGAAGACGAACTGGGTGGGCTCTCGTGCGTCGTGGGGAACGACCACCGGCTGCACCTCCACGGCCCCTATGTTGAATGGCGCATGCGCGTTCACAGCATGGCCGACGATCGGCGCGAAGTTCCGGGCAGACTCCAGCGTGCCGTAGGAAGCGAAAACCGGGATCCCGTATCTGAAGGCGAGCGCACCGACCCCACCGATGTGATCGCTGTGCTCGTGGGTCACCAGTATGGCGGAGAGCTCCGCTGCCTTCAGACCGATGCGCTCGAGCCGGGTCTCAGCCTGACGGACCGTGAATCCGCAATCCACCAGAAGACGTTCGCCGGCGATCTCCACGACCGTACCATTACCTCGACTGCCGCTGCCGAGCGAGGCAAATCGGCTCAACTGGCGAACTCGCGGATCATGATCAGCACTTCCTGGCCGAAATCCCGGCTCACCGGCTTGGCATCCGCATCGGTGACGGTGACGTGGTAGACGGCTTCGCCTGCGGGCTCGAGATGCAGCTGCAGGTCGTACCCCTTGTTGCCGCCGAACAGTTTGCCGAACCAGCCCTTCTCCTGGCCCGTCAGCGCCGACTTCGGGACGTGCACATAGTAGATGCCTTCCACCTCGTCGGAGTTGTCGACCTCCACCTCCGCCCGACTCAGCGCCTGGCCGACGGTAGCCCAGGCCCGGTCGTAGTCGAGGCGGAGCTCGAGCACCGGTTTTCCCTGCTCGTCCCGCTCGACGGTGGACTTGACCTGACCGGTGTTCTCCGTGGCCACCATGGACACGGTCTGCTCGGAGACCCGGGCAGCGATGTAGGCGCCAATCTCGCTCAGCACGTCGATCTCCGCGGCCGGAATCGCCGACTGGATCGTGTTCAGGTCCACCACGCCCGTGCTCGGCATGCCGAGCGCGTTGTTCTCGTAGCGCACGTACACCTCTGAGGTGTTCTCCCTCAGCCCGGGCTCCACACGGATCAGCAGCCGGTCCTCGCCCTGGAGAAACCCTTCCTCCGCCTTTGCCTGATGGATCACCGTCCGGATGATGTCCCGGTAGCTGTCCCTCGAGGTGTCCAGCCACTCGGTGTCGAGGCGGCCGTACGCCGACATCTCGCTCGCCACGCTCACCCCGTTCTCCGCAAGGAACTGCTTCACCTTCGGCCACACGGTGGTGGTCGGTTCGGGCACCACCAGCCAGGCCCGGTCACTCAGCCGCTGAATACGGACCTCGTCCCGGTTGTCGTTGGCGAAGATCGCATCCGGTCTGGGCGGCCGGCCGGGGTAGAACTCGGGGTTGAGCTGGCGCGGCGTGCGTGGAATCGGGTAAGGATCCGCAACCCGGTCCGAATCCAGATCCGTCGGCACGACGAGCGGTGCGCGCTCCTGGAGATCCAGGTAGTCGTCGTCGCGGTTCACGAAGATACCCTTGTCGTCATTGAACCAGCCGCACCCGCCGAGCAGGACCAGAACCGTCAGCCAGGCGGCCGGAATGCGCATCACACCCCTCACGCCAATGCCCCCACGGCCTTCAGACGGCGAACGAGCTCAGGCCTCGCTGCCTCGGAGAGCTCGATCAACGGCAGGCGGATGCCCGTCTCCACACGGCCCATCTCGTGAAGAGCCCATTTGGTCGGCTGCGGGCTCGACTCGACGAACAGAATCTGGTGGATCGGCTGCAGCTTCGCATCGATCTCGCGCGCGGTTTCGAGATCGCCCTCGAGGAAGGCGTCGACGAAACTCGCCATGAGCCGGGGCAGGACGTTGGCGGTCACGGAAATACAGCCGCAGGCGCCGAGCTCGAGCATTCCCAGGGTCTGCGCATCCTCCCCCGACAGGATCACGAAATCCTCCGGCACCACGGCACGCAGGTCCGCGACGCGCTCCACCTTGCCGCACGCCTCCTTGATGCCGATGATCCGCTCGTGGGAGGCGAGCCGGGCAACCGTTGCCGGCAGCATGTCGCACGCCGTCCGGGGCGGCACGTTGTAGAGCAGCACGGGCAGGTCTGTTGCGTCGGCAATGGCCATGAAGTGTCGGTACAACCCCTCCTGAGTGGGTCTGTTGTAGTACGGCACGACCGAGAGGCACGCATCCGCGCCGGCCTGCTCCGCCTGCCGGGTCAGGTGTATGGCCTCCGCGGTGGCGTTGGCACCGGTCCCGGCGACGACCGGCACCCGCCCAGCCACGCACTGCACGGTCTTTTCGATCACCTTCAGATGCTCGTCCACCGCCAGCGTTGCGGATTCCCCGGTTGTGCCGACGGGAATGATCCCGCGCGTGCCCTCTTCCAGCTGCCATTCGATCAGCCTCTCCATGGACCGCCAGTCGATGGCGCCGTCAGGGTGCATGGGGGTGATCAGGGCGACGAGGCTGCCGCGTAGAGTGTCGTTGCGCATGTCTATCGGGCCTGCCGGTACCGCACGGTGTGCAGAAACCGGGGAATGGTACTTGCGCGGGTCTCCGCCCTCAAGGAGCGTCCCGGGCAACGGCGTCCGGACCCTGGTCGGGCACCGTCTCGTCCAGGGCACCCTCCACAGTCGGCCAGGCCCCGTAGATCGCCTTCACCAGCGTTGCCAGCGGAATGGCGAAGAACACGCCCCACACACCCCAGAGACCGCCAAAGGCGAGCACGGCCACGATGATGGTGATAGGGTGCAGGTCCACCGCCTCCGAGAAAAGCAGCGGCACCAGGACGTTGCCGTCCAGCGCCTGAATGATCCCGTAAGCGGCCAGAATCCAGGCGGTGTCCCAGGTCCAGCCGAACTGAAAAATGGCGACGAGTGCCACCGGAATCGTCACCACCGCCGCACCCACGAACGGCACGAGCACGGAGAGGCCCACCACCAGTCCGAGCAGTGCGGAATAGTTGACCCCCATGAACTCGAACACCACGAACGTGACCGAGCCGACGATGAGGATCTCGATGAACTTGCCGCGCACGTAGTTCGCGAGCTGTCGGTTCATCTCGTTGCCGACCCGGTCGAGCAGGGGTCGGTGCCTCGGCAGCAGCGACTGAAACCACGCGAGCAGCGGCCTTTTGTCCTTCAGAAAGAAGAACACCGAAATCGGGACCAGGATCAGAAAGATCAGCACGCCGACCACCGACGGCACCTGGGTCAGCACCGCGTTCAGCAGCGAACCGCTGACGCTGCCCACCTCCCCGGCGGCCATGCTCAGCCACTGATCCACCTGCTCCGAGGTGACGAAACCGGGCGCCACGGCCGGCAGCTCGCGGATCATGTCCTGCAGCCGTTCGACGATGCTGGGCAGCGAGGCTCTGAGCGCCACCAGCTGCTGCCAGATGAGCGGGACGACGAACAGCAACAGTGCGGTCAACGCACCGAGAAAGAACACGAACGACAGGTAAACGGCAGCGCGTTCGGGCACGCCCCAGCCGGTGAGGCGCTTCACCAGTCCCTGCAACAGGAAGGCCAGCACCAGACCGGTGAGCACCGGCGCCAGCATGCCGCCGAACACCACCAGGACGGCGAACGCCAGCAGCAGAAAGACGACCAGCGAGATCGCTTCCTCGTTGGAGAAGTGCCGGTTGATCCAGCCGCCGATGACTTCCAGAAAGCGCACGGGCTATTTCTTTTTCAGGAGGTAGACGAACGTGTCGTCCCGGCGTTCGGCTTCGAGCAGGGCATGGCCGCTTTGCTTCGAGAAGGTGTCGAAATCGCGCTCCGAGCCCGGGTCCGTGGCGATCACGCGCAGCAGTGCACCCGGTTCGAGCTCGTTCAGGGCTTTTTTCGCCTTCAGGAGGGGCATCGGGCACTTGAGTCCCTTGACGTCCAGCACGGTTTCCGCCCCCGTGCCCGGTGGGGCTTCCCGTTCCTGCGGCAAGTCTCGGTCGGTCATACATCAATCCCCGATGATCGCCATGATAACTGGTTTTGAAACTTTCGTGCCGGTCACAAGTCCATCAAGTATCATCGCTGAAACGGGCCCATTGGCCCGTTCATTCGTCAGGGAGACCGCGTGATCAGGGTAGAGCATCAGGCAGTTTCGGGTCGGCCGCGCGCCGCGCGCCGGGCGTTCGCCGTGCTCGCGACAATGACCCTGCTGGTCACCGCCAGGTTCGGCATGGCAGCCCCCGCCGACGACCTGCCGAGCCTCGGAGACGGCTCCTCCAGCATCGTCTCTCCAGCCATGGAGAAACGCATCGGCCGGGAGTTCCTCAAGCAGATCAATGCCATGGTTCCGACCATCGACGATCCGATCCTCAAGTACTACGCGGATCGATCCGTCGCCGACCTGGTCCAGTACTCCCAGCTCAACGAGAAGATCCTGGAGGTGGTGCTGATCGACTCGCCGGAGGTGAACGCCTTCGCCGCACCGGGCGGCGTGGTCGGCATCAACCTCGGTCTGTTCCTGGTGGCAGAGGACGTGCACGAATACTCCTCGGTGATCGCCCACGAACTCGCGCACCTCAGTCAGCGCCACTTCGCGCGCGGCATCGAGGAGCAACGCCAGGCGATGCTGCCGACCATGGCGTCGATGATCGCCGCCATCGCCATCGGCATGGCCGCCGGGGGGGACGCCGGCATCGCCGCCATGTCAGCTTCCCAGGCCGCCGCTCAATCCAACGCCCTGCGCTACAGCCGGTCCCGGGAGACGGAAGCGGACCGAATCGGCATGAACACCCTGGTCAACGCCGGCCTGGATCCGGACGGCATGGCGCGCATGTTCGACCACATGGGCCGCGCCTACCGCTACTCGACCAAGCCGCCGGAGTTTCTGCTGACCCACCCGCTCTCCGAGCGCCGCGTCGCGGATGCCAAGACGCAGGCCATGCAGTACCCGGATCGGAAGTATCAGGACTCACCGGACTACGCCCTCGTTCGCACCCGCGCCATCGTCCACTACGCCGACAGCCCGGAGGAGGCGGTCAAGCGCTTCCGCAAGGAGGTGAAGGACGACCCGGACTCGCCCACCGCACAGTATGGTCTCGCGCTGGCGCTCAGCCGCGCAGGTCACAATGACGAAGCAGTGCCCATGGCCGATGCGCTGTTTTCGTCGGCGCCGGATCGTCTGCTGTTCGTGGCGGCCTATGCGGAGTTTCTGACGGCGGCCGGCGAATACGACCAGGCGTTGACCCTGCTCGAGCGGCAGCTCCTGCTCAATCCGGACAACGCGCCGCTGGCCATGCTGTATGCCGACGCCCTGATGAAGAACGAGGAGTTCGACATCGCCGAGACGGTGCTGAAGCGGCAGAGCGAGCTCAGGCCGAACGACGTGGACGTGTGGTACGAGCTCGCCGAAGTGTCAGGCAAGGCCGGCGATATCGTCGGCGTGCACCGGGCCCGTGCGGAGTACTTCGCATTGCACGGCGCCTACAACCGGGCCATTCAGCACCTGGAGTACGCACGCCGCCTGGTGGGCCAGGACGACACCAAGCTGTTGGCCATGCTCGATCAGCGCATCAACGATCTGCGCACGGAGCTCCGCATCGCGCAATCCTGACCCCATCAGGGCTTGAAGGCGAGCATCCGCTCCAGAGGAATCATGGCCCGTCGCCCGATCTCCGGGTCCACCAGCACCTCGTTGCGCTCGAAAAGCGTGTCGCTCTTCAGCAGCTCGGCAAGCGCGGTGAGCTCGTTCATGGCCATCCAGGGGCAGTGCGCGCAGCTGCGGCACATGGCGCCCTCGCCGGCCGTGGGCGCCTCGATGAAGCGCTTGTCCGGGTTGCGCTGACGGAGCTTGTGAAAGAGCCCCCGGTCGGTGGCGACGATGAAGGTCTCGTGCGGCAGCGTCTCGGCCGCCTTCAGAATCTGGCTGGTGGAACCGACCGCATCGGCGATGTCGATCACGGCGGCCGGAGACTCCGGGTGCACGAGCACGCCGGCCTCCGGATAGATGGCTTTCAGGTCGAAGAGCGCCTTGGATTTGAATTCCTCGTGCACGACGCAGGCGCCCGACCAGAGCAGCATGTCCGCGCCGGTCTGCTGCTGAATGTAGCGGCCCAGGTGCTTGTCCGGTGCCCAGAGGATCTTCTCGCCTCTGGCATCCAGCGACTCGACAATGGGCAACGCGACGCTGCTCGTCACCACCCAGTCGGACATCGCTTTGACCCGCGCGGAGGTGTTGGCATAGACGACCACCGTGCGCTCCGGGTGCGCCTCGCAGAACGCCTGGAACTCCTCCGGTGGGCAACCGAGATCGAGGGAGCACTCCGCTTCCAGGGTCGGCATGACCACACGCTTCTCCGGCGAGAGGATCTTCGCCGTCTCGCCCATGAAACGCACGCCGGCAACAACCAGCGTGTCGCCGCCCTGGTCACGACCGAACCGGGCCATCTCCAGCGAGTCGGCCACGGTGCCACCGGTTTCCTCGGCCAGGTCCTGCACGTCGCCATCCACGTAATAGTGGGCGATGAGCGTGGCTCCCCTGGCGCGCAGAAGCTCGGCAATCTCCTCCTTGACGATCCGTTTCTCGTCGGCGGTGAGATGCTCCGGCTCGAACAGCGGTATGCGTTCCTCCGGGAGGCTGTAGTCTGGTATGTTGTCAGAGCTGTCCATCAGACCATCAATCCTATCACGCATGCCGGAAGTGCTGCTGCTGGTCGGCGATCCCGCCCGGGCCCGCAACGACAACCATCTGCGCCTGCCCGCCGCCTTCGCGCGAGCCGGCTGGCGGGTCACCCGCGCCGACCACGATACCGTGGAAATCCGGACGGGCCGCCTCACCCTGGACGGGCGGGACGCCGACGCCTTCGCGCTCGTCTGGCTGCTGGGATTTGGACAGCAGGGAACGTTTTTCGATCGCATGCAGCTGCTTCGCCGGTTGCCCGCCGAGCGCTTCGTGAACACGCCGGACGCTCTGACCTGGCTGCACGGCAAGCACCACTGGCTGCACCTGATGCCGGAGACCCACACCAGCACGCATCCCGAGCGGCTGTTTGCCGTGGTGTCATCCGGGGGCGACTGGATAGTCAAGCCGACTGCCGGTAGCTACGGTCGCGACGTGACGCTCTTCCGCGCCGGGGAGGCCAGCATGGAGGACCTGACCCGGCTCTCCCGTGCGGTATCGGGCGGCTATCTCATGGTCCAGCGCTACCTCCCGGAGATCCAGGCCGGCGAGAAACGTACGCTCGTGGCAGGAGGACGCCTGATCGGCAGCTACCTGCGGGTGCCCACCGTCGAGGTGCGCGCCAACCTCGCCGCCGAAGGCCGCGCCGAGCCCACCTGCCTCACCCCGTCGGAAACCGATCTCGTGACTTCCGTGGCACGGGATCTGGAGGCGCTGGGGGTGACGTTTGCCGCGGTGGACACGGTCGGGCGCTATCTGATGGAGGTGAACGTCGCCAACCCCGGCGGGCTGGCGACCATGGAGGCGCTGTACGGAAAGGATCTCACCGGCGAGGTGGTGCAGACGGTTCTCCAGGCTCGAGGCCAGCCGACAGCGCCTTGAGCGTCCCACTCAGCCCGATGAGCCTCGGCATCTGCCAGCGGAGCGCCTCGAACCTCGCGGGGTGCCGGGAGCCGTCATAGGCCTTCAGAAACACCAGCAGCGCCTCCAGCGCACCCTCCAGTCGGGCCAGGGCCTGCTCGACCTCGTCCACCCTCGGGGGCCCAGGCGCGCCCTTGTTTTCCTGTGTCTGCACCGTAGACTGCACCGTTTCCGAAATTGAGTGCACTCGAGGAGTTAAGCATGGGCATGTTGGATGGAAAAGTCGCGCTGGTGACAGGCGCAGGTGGCGGCCTGGGCCGTGCGCACGCGATGCTGCTGGCCAAGGAAGGGGCAGCCGTGGT